>CAYNOM010000009.1:17772-27138 GCA_964398415.1 uncultured Polyangiales bacterium
GCGCCGCATGCAAACCTCTGAGGTGCGGGTATGATCGGCCGTGTAGGCAGCTTCTCGATGAAGAGCACGGACATCGTAGCGGTTCGCGATGAGGGCGTGACAGCCCCGCCCCAGACTTGGGACCGTGACGATTTCCAGCGCGCGATAGAGCCGCTCTTGCCCCAGCTTTACCGCCTGTGTCGTGCGCTGAGCGATGATGCAGCGAGCGCCGAAGACCTCATGCAGGGCGCGCTCGTCAAGGCGTTCCTCCACCGCGCTTCCTATCGCGGCACCTCGCCCTTGCTGGGCTGGCTCTACGGCATCGTGCGCAACGAGCAGAGCGAGGTGGTGCGCACCACGGTGCGTCGCAGAAATTTGGTGCGCGTGGCGCTCGAGCGCTTTGGCGAGCTGTGGGGCGATTTCGGCGCCGACGGGGTCTCAGGCGATCCCGAGTCGTGGCTTCTCTCAGGGGAGAGCTCGGAGCACCTGCTCGCCGCCGTGCGCGCGCTTCCTGAGACGTTTCGATCCGTCGTGTGGATGTGCGACGTCGAAGAGATGGGCCACGAGGAGGTCTCTCAAGTGCTCAGCGTTCCCCTGGGCACGGTCAAGAGCCGCCATGCGCGAGGTCGCGCGCGGCTCCGAGCATTGCTCGAGGGCCATTCGAGCGGAGCGGAGGTGAAGCCGTGAGCAAGCTGCACCAGGACGAAAAGCAGGCCGAACGCCGCCGAGCGAGGGCCCTGCGCGAGGAGCTTGCGCTGCCCGATGGGCTCACTTCACGACTCGATGCGGCCCTGCGGCAGGCCGAGCACGAAGCGCGCCTTTCACGCGGTACGCGGCATATCCCGCGCTTGCTTCGGGCGCGCGGCCACGTGCTGCTGTTTCTGCCCGCGGCGGCATGTGTGGCCCTCGCGCTGTGGGTGATGGGAAATCCAGGCTTCGACGAGGTGCACGTCGCCGAGCACGAGCTCGAGCTTCCTGACGACGGCCATGGGTCGCTCGATCTATCTCTGCTCTTGCACCACCACGTCGACGACTGGGCCAAGGTGCAGGTGCTCGCGCCGCACGACGTCGAGCTGTCGACTTCCGAGCACGCCGTGCACGAGACGGACAGCCCGGTGTGCAGCTCGGGTCGCTGTCGTTACGAGTTCGCGCACCATTCCTCCGCGACCGCGCCGCACGTGAGCTTGAAAGTGCAGCGTCCGGGTCGCTACCACATGGAGGTCGAGCACGCGTCGCCGCGCGCCAGGGTGCGCGAGGTGTTCGTGATCCACGCGCGCCGCTGAGGGCGCGGGAACCCGCGGAGCAGTGAGCACGTCCTTCACTGAGGTGGTCTCGCCCGGTCGGGGCCTCGCCGAGGATGTGTGCATGCGCGATACGAACGAGCTCTCCCCGCGTGAGTGGAAGGCCGACCTGACCTCGGGTTTCATGGTGTTTCTGATCGCGTTGCCCCTGTGCCTCGGCATCGCGATGGCGAGCAGCTTTCCGCCCGTGGCCGGTCTCATCACGGCCATCGTCGGCGGCGTCGTGGGCAGCCTGTGCGGCGGTGCGCGGTTCACGATCAAGGGGCCTGCGGCGGGGTTGATCGTGATCGCGCTCGGCGCGGTCAGCGAGCTGTCTGACGGTGACATGTCGCTAGGCTATCGCCGTGCGCTCGCCGTGGGCGTGGTCGCCGGCGTGCTTCAGGTGCTGCTCGCATGGCTGCGAGCCGGAGCGCTCGGGGATGTGTTTCCGCCGGCGGTCGTGCACGGGATGCTCGCGGCGATCGGCGTGATCATCGTGTCGAAGCAAGCGCACACGCTCGTCGGCGTGAGCCCCGAGAGCACAGAGCCGCTCGCGCTCCTCGCTGAGATCCCGCACAGCGTCGCGAGCATGAACCCGGAGATCTTTCTCATCGGTACGCTCAGTCTCGTGCTGTTGCTCGCCGTGCCGCGTCTGCCCTTCGCTTGGGCGAAGCGGGTGCCCGGTCCGATGGTGGTGGTGGTCGCGGCGATCGCGCTCGAGCACATCTTTGACCTCGAGCACCATCACACCTACTCGTTTCACGGGCACAACTACCCAGTTGGGCCCGCTTACCTCGTGCCCTTGCCGGGGCGCCTGCTCAGCGCCGTCGCCTTTCCCGACTTCTCCGCGATCCTGTCGCCGACGTCCCTGAAGTACATCGTGATGTTCGCCCTCGTCGGCAGCATCGAGTCGCTGCTCAGCGCCAAGGCGGTCGACCGGCTCGACCCCGAGCACAGGCAGTCGGACCTCGATCGCGACTTGCTCGTCACCGGTGTGGCCAACATCGTCGCCTGCTCGGTGGGGGGGCTACCGATGATCTCCGAGATCGTACGCAGCTCAGCCAACATCGACGCTGGCGCAAAAACGCGCCTCTCGAATCTGTTTCACGGCGTGTTTCTGCTCGTGTTCGTAGCGCTGCTGCCAAGTCTCTTGCACCAGATTCCCCTCGCCGCCCTGGGTGCCATGCTGATCTACACGGGCCTTCGCCTGTCTTCGCCGAACGAGCTCGTGAGGACGTTTCGTATCGGCCCCGACCAGCTCGCGGTGTTCACGGCGACGCTCGTCGTGACCCTCGCGAGTGATCTTCTCGTGGGGGTGTCGGTCGGCATTGCGCTCAAGCTCGTCTTGCACGTCACGCGCGGTGCGCCGCTGCTTGCCCTCTTTCGAAGCGTCCATCACGCCGCGGAGTCACCCGAGGGCGAGCAGGTGCTGCGTCTCACGGGCCCCGCGCTCTTCACGAACTACCTGAGCTTGAGGCGGCGCATCCACGACGTACTGGAAGAGGCCGAGGCGGTCATCGTCGACCTCGAGCAAGCGCACGTCGTCGATCACACGGTGCTCGAGAATCTGCACCACCTCTCGGCCGAGCTCGAGGTGCTCGGCAAGCGCCTCACTTTGCGCGGCCTCGAGGGGCACACACCGGCCTCGGCCCACGAGCTGTCGACGCGCTGGAATCCCCCCCGGTGAGCGAGACGATGGTAGATACTCGCACTCGCGAGGAGTTGTGACGAAGGCCGCCCATCCCGATACGGACGCAGCACTGTTCGAGCGCGTCGAGCATGCGCTCGAGCACGCCTCGCACCTGTTGCCCGATCAGGCGCCCATCCGGGTGTTCGTGCACCACAACACGCTGCACGCCTTTCAGCATCTGCCCTTTCACGAAGCCGTGCTCGAAGGCCAGCGCACCTACGGCGCCGAGCCCTACCTCTCCGAGCGGGCGTTTCGCGAACAGCTGCGTCAGGGTCGCATCGATGCGGCCGATCTCGAGGCCGCGCTGCGCGAGCTCCCCGGGGTCGACGAGGGCGACGGACCGCTCGCCGCTTCCGCATTCACACGTCGCGCGCTGAGGCGGCTTTCGCTCTTTCACGACCTCGAGCCCGTGGCCGATGCGCTCTTGCGCTTTCGGATCGACGAGCGCCAAGCGACGAAGACGTGGCGCGAGGACGTACCTGCGGACGCGCGCAGGGCGTGGCTCGAGGCAAGTGTCGATGGGCTGCAGCGCATGCTCGCCCAGGGCGAGGCGGGGCTCCTCAGGGTGGGCCAGATCCTGACGGGCAACTCGGAGCCAACGGCCATCGCCGCGGAGCTCGCGTGCGTCCACGGCATCCCCTTCGAGGCGCGCAGTCTGAGAGACGCGCTCACGGACGCGCCCGAGGCGCTGTGCATCGCCGCGCTGTGGGCCACGAGCCAGCGTCTCGTCTCCGCGCTGGGCCCGAGTGGCTTGCCCGTCGCGCGCGCCGAGGAGCAGGCGCGGGGAGGGCCGCGACTGCATCGCGATATCGTTCTCGAACGCACCGGGATCGACGTGTTCGATCGGGTGTTTCCGGAGCTGATTCGACTCAGCGCGGCCTACCTCGACAAGGGGCTCGCTTCCTGGAGCATGCCCGGACGCGAGGCAGGCTTTTACCGTGCGGTGCGCGAGCTCTTGGTGCGCGGCACGACGGGCGGGGCTCCGTGGATTCGTCGTGTCAGGCGCGCATTCTCAGCGCAGCTGAAGGAGGGCCTCGGGCCTCGCGAGGTGGTGGTGTCTGCGCTGCGCGAGCTCGGTGTCTTGGGCGACGACGTCGAGCCCTACCTCTCGCGTCTGCTGCTGAGTCTGCCTGGTTTCGCCGGCATGATCGGACGACTCGAGGCACACGCAGAAGATCGCCCCCACGGCGGCCCGCCGGCTTCGCTGCTCGAGTGGCTTTCAGTGCGGCTCACCTACGAAGTGGCCGCCCTGCGTCACGTCGTCGAGCAGAAGCTCGAGGGGCAGGCGCTCAGTGCCCTGCTCGAGTATCGGAGCGAGCCCGCCGTGCAAGACGCGAGCGAGCTGGGCCAGGCTTGTCGCCTGTTCGGCGTCTTGCAGCTCACGCAGGTCGAGCTCACCCAGGTGGCTTCTCTCACGGCCGCGGATGCCGCGGCGATCCTCGACGAGCTCTCACGCTTCGATTCGCTCACGCGCCGGCGCGTGTTTCAAGAAGCCTACGAACGGCACTACCGGGTGCGGGTGCTCGATGCGCTCGTAGCCCACCGCGCTCGCATCACGCTCGGGCGACCGAACGCGCGTCCACGCTTTCAGGTCGTGACCTGCTTCGACGACCGCGAGGAATCGCTTCGGCGCCACATCGAGGAGGTGTCACCCGACGCGGAGACCTTTGGCGCTCCCGGTTTCTTCGGCGCGGCCATGCGCTTTCGCGGCATCGACGAGACCTTGCACGTGCCCCTTGCGCCGGTGGTGATGAGCCCCGTGCACGCGGTCTCCGAGCGTCCAAGAAACTCGGAGCTCGACCTCTACACGGCGCGCGAGCAGCGCTCTCGGTGGTTGCGTCGCGTGCTGCGCGACTTGCACGTGGGCTCTCGCTCCATGTGGCGCGGCTTCGTGTTGAGCGCCGTGCTCGGGCTCCTCGCCGTGCTGCCGCTCCTCGTGCGCATCGTCTCGCCTCGCACTGCGGGGCGGATCCGACGGGTTGCTTCGCGCACGCTCTTGCCCTCGCCGCGCACCGAGCTCACGGTACATCACGAGACGGCTGCCGACATCCCACGGCCTGGCACGCTGCAGGTGGGCTTCACCGAGGATGAGCGCGTGACGCGCGTGGCCTCCGTGCTCGAGAACATCGGCCTCACCCACTTCGCGCCGCTCATCGTGGTGCTCGGCCACGGGGCCAACACGCTCAACAACCCGCACAAATCCGCCTACGATTGCGGCGCCTGCGGTGGACGCCAGGGCGGGCCCAATGCGCGTGTGTTCTGCCAGATGGCGAACGATCCGAGCGTGCGCGTGGGTCTTCGTGCCCGTGGCATCGAGATCCCCGAAGACACCTGGTTCGTCGGCGGTCAGCACGATACGTGCAGCGACGAGGTGGTGTTCTTCGACGTGGAGGCCATCCCCAGCGCGCAACGCGAGGCGTTTCTCGACATGACCCGGCGTCTCGACGAGGCGCGTGCGCGCACCGCCCAAGAGCGCTGTCGCAGGCTGTTTTCCGCGCCCCTCGCACCCACGCCCGCGCGTGCCCTGGCCCATGTGGAGGCGCGTAGGGAGCATCTCGCCCAGCCGCGTCCCGAGTTCGGCCATGCCACGAATGCCGTCGCCATCATCGGCCGCCGCGCGCTCACGCGTTCCTTGTTTCTCGATCGACGCGCGTTTCTCCTGTCGTACGATCCGAGCGTGGACGAGGATGGTCACGTCCTAGAGCGCGTGCTGGTGGCCGCAACGCCCGTGGGTGCAGGCATCAACCTCGAGTACTACTTCTCCCACGTCGACAACGAGCACTACGGCGCCGGCTCGAAGCTACCGCACAACATCACGGGCTACTTGGGCGTGATGACCGGTCACGCGAGCGATCTGCGCACGGGGCTCCCGCGGCAGATGATCGAGATCCACGAGCCGATGCGTCTCGTCTTGGTCGTCGAGGCCACCGTTGAGCGTCTGCTTGCCATCGCTGCGCGCAACCACGAGCTGAGTGAGCTCGTCACCAAGCGTTGGGTGCAGCTCGTCGCCCTCCACCCCGATACGGGCGCCATGCACGTCTTCGGAGAAGGGGGCTTTGTGCCCCATGCGGGGCAGACGCACGCTCTGCCGTGGGCCAACAGCTCCTACGCCCATTGTCGCGGGCAACGCGGCTTCGTCGCACCCGCCTCGATCGTCGATCCGGGGCACCGCGCTGCTTGAGCGCCTACCAGGAAGGACCTCGTGCATTCCATGTCGACGATGGGTTGGGTGGCACTGAGCGCACCGGCGTTGCCCCTGCTGTCGTTCGTGATCATGGGGCTGCCGATGTTGTTCGGTCAGCCTTTGCCGGAGATCATGCACCGACGCCTGGCGACGCTGAGCTTCGCGGGATCCGTGCTCGCCACGCTCGTGGTGGCGGCATACTTCGTCACCCATGGCGATGCGCCACTCGTGTTGCCGCTCGGGATGTGGTTCGTGGCCGACGGTGAGGGCTTTCACGTGAGTCTGCTGGTCGACCGACTGTCGGCACCGATGATGGTGCTCACGGCGACGTTGTGCGGGCTGATCGGGCATTTCTCGTCGACCTATCTCGAGGGCGAGCCGGGGCAGAGGCGGTTCTTTCTGCTCTTGTGTCTGTTTGCGAGCGGGATGTTCTTGCTCGTGATGGCCGGCAGTCTCGATCTCTTGGTCGCCGGCTGGGAGATGGTGGGCCTCAGCTCCATGCTGCTGATCGCGTTCTTTCATGAGCGCCCGTTTCCCGTTCGCAACGCCTTGCGCGCGTTCGTCACCTATCGGGTGTGCGACATCGGGCTGCTCTTGGGGGTCGTGTTGATGCATCACTATGCGGGGTCGGGTGACTTCGTCACCGCGTTCGGTGGCGCGCATTTCCCTGCGGGCAAGCTCGGCGTCGATGCGCCCTGGGCCAGCTGGGTCGCGCTGCCTTTGTTCTTGGCCGCCTGCGGCAAGTCGGCCTTGTTTCCCGTGGGCGGTTGGCTTCCGCGCGCCATGGAAGGGCCAACGCCTTCGAGCGCCATCTTCTACGGGGCCCTGTCGGTGCATGCGGGGGCCTACCTGATGCTGCGCCTCTCGCCTGTGCTCGAGCAGGCGCCCCTCGCTCGCGCGGTGATCGTCGGCATCGGTTTGTCGACGGCGCTCGTCGGCAGCCTGGTTTCGCGCGTGCAGACGGATGTGAAGAGTCAGCTCGCTTATGCCACGAGCACCCAGGTGGGCATCATCTTCGTCGAGATCGGGCTCGGCTTCCCACGCCTCGCGCTGTTGCACCTCGCGGGTCACGCGTGTCTGCGCACGCTGCAGCTGCTGCGCGCGCCGAATGCCATCGCGGACGTGCAGGTGATGCGCGCTCTCCACCAGCAGGAGATGCCGCAGGACGTGGGCGCCGAGTCGGAGCCGCGTTGGGCGGTGTGGCTGTATCACTTGTCACTCGAGCGCTTTCACCTCGAGGCGTTTTGGGAGCGCGTGCTCGTGGGCCCGGTGCTCGCCGTCGCGCGAGGCATCGAGCGCTTCGAGCAGCACCTCGTGGCGAGGATGGCCGGCGCTTCGCCCACGTCCGGGCCGCTTCAGCGCACGCCCGCGACGCCACCACGCGAGCGGGAGGCCTCGTGAGCACGACCTCGCCCGCTGTCTTCGTCGCGCTCGTGCTCCTGCCGGCGCTCCATGCGGAGCTTCTGCGCTTCGTGCGCAGTGATCGAGCCATGCGCATGCTCGCTCGGTCGGGTGCAGGGGCTGCGCTCTTGCTCGGTCTCGTGCTGGCCGTGCGTCTGTCGCTACGCCCGCACGCGGAGTGGCTCGCGGCCGAGCTCGCGATCGGCTCGCGCGTCTATCTCCGCTTCGGCGTCGATGCGCTCAGTGCGCCACTCTTGCCTCTGCTCGGCCTGCTCACGCTGTCGATGCTGGTCGGTGGACCACGCAGCATGCTGGGGCGAGCGGAGCTGCGCGCGCTCCTTTGGCTCGAATCGCTGACGCTTTTGACGCTGACGACACTCGATCTCGCCGTGCTCGCAGCCGGCTTCACCTTGGTGTTGATCCCGGCCCATCGACTCACCGCGTCGCGGGACATCGAGCGACGCGCCGTGTCGCGCGTGTTCAAGCTCTACCACGGGCTGGGCGCGGCCATGTTCGTCTCTGCCGTGCTGCTGATCGCCTTCTACGCAGGGCGCGCGGGTGATCCGCGCCCTACGCTCGCAAACCTGGATGGCGTCGTGGTCCCCGAGGGGCTGCGCTCGCTCGGGTTCTGGTTGCTCGCCCTGTCCGCGCTCGTGCGTATGGGCATCGCACCGCTTCACTCGTGGCTGCCCGTGTCCTTCGAACGCGGCTCGTTGCTCGCGGTCACGCTGCTCGTCTCGATTCGTACTGGCTTCTACGTGCTCTCTCGGCTTGCGATCGCCGTGTTTCCCCAGGCGGCGCGCGACGCGACGCCCTTTCTCGTGGCCGTTGCGCTCGCGAGCGCGCTCTACGGCGCCTTGGGTGCCCTGGGACAACGCGACCTGCGTCGACTGCTCGCCTTTTTCGTGATCAGCCAGTCGGGCATCATGCTCACCGGGCTCGTGCTCGGCGATGCCCACGCAGTGAGCGGCGCGCTGCTCTACTGGCTCGGCTTCGCCGTGGCTACGACGGGGCTGATGCTCGTGGTGTGTGCGCTGTACGCGCGCCTCGGCACGGCCGACATGCGTCGGCTCGGCGGTCTGGTGCGCGTCGCGCCTCAGCTCAGCACCGCCTTCTTCTTGTTCGGGCTCGCTACGATCGCGCTGCCGGGTACGGTCGCGTTCGTGGCGGAGGACATGCTCGTGCACGGTGCGCTCGAGGCCCATCCACTGCTGACCACCCTGATGGTGATCGCGATGGTGCTGAACGCCATCACGCTCGTGCGGGCCTTCGCGCAGACCTTCCTCGGCGAGCATCGCGGGCCGCTTTCGCTCGAGGGCTTCGACGACCTCCTGCCACGCGAGCGCGTCACATCGGTGGCGCTCCTCCTCGCCTTGATCGGTGCAGGCCTGTTTCCCGACCCGCTCGTCACCGCGCAGAGCCCTGCGGCCCATCGCATCGCAAAGATCGAGCACGGCGAGGGCCCCACGCCGAAGCACTGACCTCACCCTCAACCTGCGAGCGTGCGCATGGTCTGGGGCTGGCCTTTTGGCTAGGCTTCTGCTCTGGTCGTTCCCCCCATGCGTAGATACCCCCACGGCACTGCTCCGACGGCTCTTTTGTGCTCGCTCCTCAGCTGCGTCGCGTGCTCGTTGATCGGCTACGACGACACGGGCCCCGCGGTACCCGAGCTCGGTGGTGGTGGTGGGGCGAGCGGGGCAGGGGGCGCGCGGGACGCGGCTGTTCTGGGCGACGGCGCGGCTGGGGGGCCGAGCGACGGGGGTGGGGCGGTCTCGGGAGATGCCGCCGCCCCAGGGGTTGCGTGCGACGCGCCCGGTCAGACGTGCGCGGCG
>CAYNOM010000009.1:27148-28661 GCA_964398415.1 uncultured Polyangiales bacterium
GCAGTGTACGGGCAGCGGTGAGTGTGGGGCGGGCTGAGAGGCCGACGAGGCGCGCGCCTGCGCGGGTCGCTGCCGAGGCTCGCGCGCCGTGTGCTCGACGCGTTGCGATGGCGCCGAGCGCTGCAGCCAGACATGCGCAGACGGGGCCAGCTGCGGGCAACATTGCGCGGCAGCCGAGCAATGCGCCGCGACGTGCTCGTCGGCTTCCTGTGAGGTCGACTGCCAGAGCACGGGGGACTGCGCCGTGCAGTGCGAGGCTGGAGCGCAGTGCGTGGTCGATTGCCGCGGCTCGGAGAGCTGCGCGCTCGCCTGCGACGCGACCGCCATCTGCGTGCTGTTCTGCGACGCGGCCCAGCCGGACTGCGCGATCACGAGCTGCCCCGGCGGTGCGATGAGCTGTCCCGGCAACGCCTTCGCCTGTCGCACGCCCTGCCCAAGCGGACCGTGACGGAGATCAGTCGCCCTGCATGAGCCCGTGCGCGCGACCTTGATCGTCGATGCGCACGCGGTTCGCGGCCGGCTCGCGCGGCAAGCCAGGCATGGTGCTCACGTCGCCCATCAGCGCCACGACGAAGCCGGCGCCGGCTGAGACGCGCACCTCGCTCACGCGCGGCACGAAACCCTGCGCGAGTCCGCCCGCCTTGGGGTCGTCCGAGAACGAAAGGGGCGTCTTCGCGATGCACACGGGCAACCCGCCATGCCCGTTCTTCACGGCGCGTTCGAGCTCTGCCCAGGCCTGATCCGTGAAGCGCACGTCGAGCGCGCCGTACAGGGTGCAGGCGATGCTGCGGATCTTGTCGACGAGGGGCGCGTCCAGATCGTAGAGGTATTTGAGCGTCGGCGCGGGCTCCTTCAGCGCATCGAGCAAGGTGTCGGCGAGCGCGAGCGCGCCCTGTCCCCCGAGCTCGAAGCCGTGGGAGCGCGCCACGCGCACGTGCTGCTCCCTGGTGTAGGCCTCGATTTCTTCGAGATCGTCGGCCACGTCGTCGTCGAAGACGTTGAGCGCGACGATCGGGATCAACCCGAAGCGGCGCACGTTGTCGAGCTGGCGTCCCAGGTGCGAGAGCCCGTGGGTGAGATCGCCGCCGCCGTGGGAGACGAGCGCGCGCACGGTGGTCACGAGCACCACCGCGTGGGGCGAAAGGCCGTGACTTCTGCACTTGATGTGCAGAAATTTCTCGCCGCCGAGATCAAAGCCGAAGCCGGCCTCGGTGATCACCACGTCGGCGCGCGTGAGGCCGATGCGCGTGGCGAGAATGCTCGAGCAGCCGTGGGCGATGTTGGCGAAGGGGCCGCCGTGCACCAGGGCAGGGGTGCCTTCGCGCGTCTGCACGAGGTTCGGCAACAGCGCATCACGCAACAGCGCGACGAGCGCGTCGATGCCGCCGATGTCGCCAGCCGTGATCTCGGTTCCGTCGCGACGTTGACCCACCACGATGCGCCGAAGGCGCGTGCGCAGGTCGTCGGTCGAGGTGGCGAGGCACAGGCAGGCCATCACCTCGCTCGCCGCGGT
>CAYNOM010000010.1:0-24723 GCA_964398415.1 uncultured Polyangiales bacterium
CACAACCGATCGATTTGATCCAGAAATCAGCGCCTATGAAGACACTGCCTAGTCGCCGACGCTCAGCTTTTCGCCCTCGACTTTGAGCTTGCTTGCGCGGGCGACGCGCGTCTTGCCGTTTTCGAGCGTGAGGTGCACGACGAACGGGAGCGCGTCCGTGACGCGCGCGAGGTCACCGTCGGCCGCGGTGCGCAGTCGCGCGAGCGCGCTGTCTAGCGTGGGCGCGTAGGCGCTGGCGAGGGCGCCATCGCGGCGTTCGCCGAGGGCTTCGAGCGCGCGGCCGAGCTCTGTGGGCTTTAGCTCGTGCAGCACGAGACGCGCCTTGCCGAGGTAGGCGACGCGGCTCAAGAGCTCGTCGAGCTCGGCCTCGGCCCGCCGTAGCGCGACGGCCGAGCGACCGCCGAGGGGCACGTCGGGTGCACGTTCGAGCAGCGCCACGCGATCGTCGACGTCGAAGCCGGCGATGAGGGCTCCGACGAACGTCGCGAGCGCCGTGCCCGGCTCGCCCACGATCAACACGTTGCGCCCGGCCTCGAGCTCGCTTGCGATGGCCTCGCTGGCTTCGTCATCGAGCACACCTGCTTCCTGCAGATCCTCGAGGCTCTGCGGCGTGGGGGGACGCCGGCGCACGCTGAGCACCGGGCCGTCCGTGGCGGCCGCAGCAAACACGGCCACGACGTGCAGCCCGCTCGGCAGCGAGAGGTCACAGCTCGTCTTCGGCTCGCTCACGCCCCCCTGGGCGCACAGGCGACGCATGACGGTCAGAAGCGCCTGCACCGAGGAGAACTCACCCTCGCCATGCTCGAGCCCCTCACCGCGACCGACCCGGATGCGGTCGAAGCGCTCGACGATGATCTCGCACACGCTCGCGTCGTCGAGCAGGGCATCGAGGGGACCTAAGCCCACCGCTTCGTGCAGCGCTGCGACGGCCAGTGCGCGCTTGTCGATGCTGGGCGGCAGGGTGCCGTTCTTTGCAAGCTCGCCGATATGGGTCTCGATCACGCGCTCGGCCTTGCGCCAGCGCCCCTCGTCTTCGACCGCGGAAGGCTGGGTGTTGTCGACGTCGAGCTCGCGCGCGAGGCGCGCCATCAACGATCGCAGGTCGGCGCTTGCAGCGGGTGGCAGCGAGCTCGTGCGCACCGAGAGCACGGGCGGCATGCTGCGGCGTTCGGGTGGCTTTGGAGGCGCGTTTACCGGGCCGGCACTGCGGCCGTTGACGCGTACGGGTTCAGCGGCGCGCGACTCGGCCTCGGTGTGGCGCGCGACACCGCTTGGCATCTGCGCCTGGGCTTGGGTGCGCTCGACCAGCGGCTCGGGCTCGGCCAGCTCGAGACCTCCGAGCACGGGCGGTACGCTGACGATGCTCGCGGTGCCCGTGGGTGGCCCGGAGGCAAGCAGCGCGGCGTTGGGCGGCGCAGGACGCATCAGGGCCGAAACAACCTCGTCGCCCATGGGCTCGGGCGCTCGGCTCGGAAGCGGCGGAGGTGCAGAGGCGCCGTTGTCGCCCGGGGCGTTCGTAGAGGGGGCGGCATCGGCCGTGTCAGCCGCAGCGTCTTCGAGCGTGATGATGAAGTCGCCGATGTAGATCTTGTCGCCGTCACGCACCACGAGAGGCGAGGTGATCTTGCGCCCGTTGACGTAGGTGCCGTTCGTGCTTTTGAGATCGACGACGATGAAACGGTTGTCTTTGAGCACGATGCGCGAGTGACGTTTGGAGACGTTACCCTTGGGCAGCACGATGTCGTTGCCGGGAACGCGCCCTATCGTCACTTCGGACTCTTCGAAGGAGAGCCGCTTCTGCGAGCCCCCCTTTTCCGTGATGACCACCGTGAACATTGCCGGCGATCATAACCGGTTAGCGCGCGGGGGCGACACTCCAAACCGCGGCCGCACGCAAACCTCGCGGGGGCTGTTCCAAGCCTTGGAGTGCTACTCGGAGAGCACGAGGCCCATGGGCAAAGACTCGCCGAACACGCGACCGCGGTCGGCCTCCGTGAGCTCTCCGCCCTCGCGCACGAGGGTGACCCAGCTGTCGTGACCCAGGCGCTCGAGGGCCTGGGCTGCACGTTCGCGCAGCGTTGGGTGGACGTCGCGCTGGCGGTCGTGGGTGAGGCGGCCGAGCTGTGCCACCGCAAAGGCCGCCTGGTCGACGCGGCCGAGGTCGAGCTTGAGCGCCCGAGACAACCACTCCTCTGCTGTGGCGACGGGGACCACCGTGTGCGCGCTGCCGTACAGCGGCGCGCGGGCCCCCAGGCGTCCGATGGCCCAAAAACCCGCGGCGTCGGAGATCTCCTTGCGCGCCAGGCGTTCGACCCGATGGGCCCCGGCCTCGACCTTGCTCTTGTCGGGCACGCGCTCGAGCGCGCCGGCGAGGCGCACCATGTCTTCGAGCCCCTGCGCACGCGGCCCCTTGGGCCTCGGCTTGGGGCGCGGGCCCGGCGGCTCGAGGTAGTACACGAGGTCGTCGAAGATCGCGCTTTGACGCTTCTCATCGAGGCCGCCTGCGATACGCCGCCACAGGATCCACCACTGCGACCACACCTGGGCCTCGGGTGCGAACTGCAGTCCCTCGGGGTAGATGGCGAACACCTGATCGACGCGGAACGCATCGACCGGATATCCGAAGCCGGGTCGCAAGCAGTAGCCGGTGAGGTGCAGCCACAGCCGTTCGTGATCGGCCGAGCGCCGCCGACGCTTGAGCCCCGCGAGCAAGGCGCCGCACAGCTCGCGCAACAGGGCGGTGTCCCAGGTCTCGCGGTCGCCCAGGATCTTCTCGAGGTCTTGGCGCAACGTCTTGAGCTTTCGGCCCTCGAGCTCCTTGTTCGACTTGCCGTAGAACGCCTGGATCAGCGCGGTGGCCTCGGCGAAGCGTGGGTGGAGCTGTCCCACGCGCGCCGTCGGGCCCTCGGCGCTCGAACGCTGGCCTGCGCGCAGATCGAACTCGAGCTTGTAGCGGCGTGCGCGATCTTCGACGCCGACGCAGCTCATCTCGAGTGTGCCGACCTCGGTCAGCGCGGCGTGCAGCTCGACCTCGAGCTCTTTCGCATCACCGCGGCTTTCGAGCACGACCGCGATCTCCGGCAGCTCGTGGTAGCCCCTGTCGAGCGTGACGAGCTCTCCCGGGCGATGGGCGCGCTCGCTCGTGCTCGTGAACAGCCGAAAGCGCACCGGCTCGCCGACGCGCAAGCGAAACGTGCGCCCCGTGAGCGCGACGTCCTCGCCCTCCTCGGCGCCGCGCGGCAGAACGCACAGGCCCTTTTGGCCCTCGCCCTTCGACCCGACGAGCAGGTAGTAGCTGCGGGGTGAGCCGCCGCCGATTTTGAGGCCCACGCCGCGTCGCGCGAGACCGTAGGCCACTGCGCCGCGCGCCACCGCGAGCTCCGGCTCGTCGTTGTCGAGCACCTTCAGCTCTGCGCCACGCAACGCGCCGAGCGTATGCAGCATGCGCTGCCTGAGTTGGGCGCTGCGGAACACGCCACCGTTGAACAGCACCGCGTCGGGCAAGGCGCGGGTGGGCTCTCGTTCGACATCTTCGGCGGACAGCTTGAGTGCTTCGGCGCTCACGCCGCGATGGCGCGCGAGAAACGCGGCCACATGCTTCGTGATCGCGGGGTCGGCCGTGTAGGGCAGCCCGAATTCGACGAAGGCGCTGCGGCGCGCCTGGGGACGGGTGTCGAGCGTCACGGGGGGCATGAAGCCATCGACGACGATCTCTTGCGCGCGTGCGGCCGAGAGCGTCGTGCTCTTCGCGCCGCCGATCAGCTTCGAGCCGCCACCCAGCACGGTCAGCGACACCTTGTCTGGAGCCGCGTCGCCGAGCAGCTTTTCTTTGGCCTCGCGACACTGCTGCACGAGCTGCGAGAAGCGCGCAGCGGGCAGAGTTTGGCCCTCGCCCGCGAGCTCGGGCTCGCTGAGCCGCGCCAGCGTGAGATCCATGTTGTCGCCGCCGAGCATGAGGTGATCGCCCACGGCGATGCGCGTCAGGCGCGGACCGCTCTCGCGCAGCTCGGCGTGGATGAGCGTGAGGTCGGTGGTGCCGCCACCCACGTCGACCACGAGCGCGAGCTTGGTGTCGGCCAGATCCTCGGCCAGGGTGTCCCGGTGGCGATCGAGAAAGTCGTAGAACGCGGCCTGGGGCTCCTCGAGCAACCTCAGCTTGGGCAGACCCGCACGCTTTGCGGCCTCGAGCGTCAGCGCGCGCGCCGCTTCGTCGAAGGACGCGGGCACCGTGAGCACCACGTCCTGATTTCTCAGAGGCTCGGTCGGGTGGGCGCTGTCCCACGCTGCGCGCACGTGCGCGAGGTAGCTCGCGCTGGCATCGATGGGCGAGATCTTGGCCACATCGTCGGGCGCACCCCAGGGCAGGATCTTGGCCTCGCGATCGACCGCCGCGTGGCACAGCCAACTCTTGGCGCTCGCCACCAGGCGGCCCGGTACGGCCGAGCCCATGCGCTGGGCGAGCGTGCCGACGACCGCACGCGGTGCGCCCTCGAGCGGCTCGGCGAAGCCCACGTTGCGGTCTGCGTCGCTCAGCTCGCTCTCGGCGTTGTGGTAGCGAAACGAGGGGAGAAGCGGTCTTTGTGCCACCTCGCCCGGCGCGACGAGCTGCGGGATCTGAAACACCTCGATGCGCGGGCGGGTTTGCGCGCTCGCCTGTCCACCTTCGGCGTCGTGCGCGCGCAGCGTGTCGACGAAGCCGACCACGGTGTGCGTCGTGCCGAGATCGATGCCGACGATGTAACGTGACGCGCGCTTCTCGCTCATGCCGAGCCTTCCCGTGTGTCGAGCTCCACCTTCCAGCGCGCACCGCTCTCCTGGGACACGGCCTCGAGCTCCAGCGTGCCCACCTCGGTGACGCCTGCTTGCAGGCGCACGGTGACGATCTCCCCGGGCGGATGGCCCTCTGCCGGGAGCGTCAGCTCGATCTCTTGGAGCTCGCGCATTTCCTCGCTCGTGAAGCGCTCGAGCAGCGTGCCCGCGTGATCTTCTCTTCGCACCGACGAGCCGAAGAAACGAAAGCGCACGGGCTCGCCGACCACGAGGCCTAGGTCGACGTCGGGCATCGCGGCGTGTGAGCCCTCCTCGAGACCGAAGGGAGCCACGCACAGGGCCGACAGCGGTGCGGGCATGCCAGGCACGGCCGGCAGCGCGCTCTCGACCCCCACGTAGTAGGCCATGGCCGTGCCGCCGCGGATGCGGATGCCGCCTCCCTGGCGCACGTAGCCGTAGTAAGCCGCGCCGCGAGCCACCGCCAGATCGAGGTCTGCCCCCTCGAGCACGCGCACGGGCTCGGCTCCGCTGACGCCGAGCCACGCGTCGAGCACGCGCAAGATGCGCTGCTGGAGCAGGCGCGACTTGAACACGCCGCCGTTGAACAAGAGCGCCGTCGGCCGGGCAAAGCCGTGGGCCTCGTCGCCCAGGGCACTCGCTTGGCGTGCCAAGAATGCCGCCAGATGCCGCGTGATGGCGGCGTCCTGCGCGTAGGGCAGGCCGAGCTGGGTGAGGCCCGCGCGTGGCCGCGAGATCGGGCGCGCCGACGCTTCGACCTGGGGGAAAAAGCCCTCGAGCAACAGGCGCTCCACGTCCTCACGCAAGAGCTCGGTGCGGATGCTGCCGCCGATCAGCTTCGAGCCCTTGCCCGGGATCACGACCGGCGCCGAAGGCTCGCTGTCGTGGCTGAGCAGGCGCTCTTTTGCAGCGCGCGCGCCCTGCACGAGCGTGCTCATCTGCAGCGGATCGATGACGTGACCT
This sequence comes from uncultured Polyangiales bacterium, assembly GCA_964398415.1. Lineage (GTDB taxonomy): Bacteria > Myxococcota_A > Polyangia > Polyangiales > DASUME01 > DASUME01. The sequence goes on from CAYNOM010000010.1 coordinate 5,752, forward strand.
GCCGCCTCGAGTTGACTTCTCAGGTGGTAGGCGAGGGCCAGGTCCATGTTGTCGCCGCCGAGCAGGATGTGCTCACCCACGGCGATGCGCTCGAGCGCGAGCTCGCCCTCCTGTTCGCGCACGGCGATCAGCGAGAAGTCGCAGGTGCCGCCGCCCACGTCGACCACCAGGATCACGTCGCCGAGGGCCACCTGCTTGCGAAAGCCGCCGTGGGTGTTGGCGAGCCAGCTGTACAGGGCCGACTGGGGTTCCTCGAGGAGGACTGCGTGGCCGAGGCCGGCCCGGCGCGCGGCCTCGGCCGTCAGCTCGCGTGCGGCCGGATCGAAGGAGGCCGGCACGGTGATCGTCACGAGCTGCTCTGAGAGGGGCGCCTCGGGGTTGTCGTGGTCCCAGGCGTGCCGGAGGTGCTCGAGGTACTGAACGCTCGCCTCGAGGGGCGACACATTCGTCACCTCGGCCGGCGCGAGTGCGGGCAAGATCGGCGCGTGGCGATCGACGGCCCCGTGACACAGCCAGCTTTTTGCGCTCGACACCAGGCGCAGCGCGCTCTTCGTGCCCAGCGCGCGCGCGGCCTCACCCACCACGAGCGTGGTCGGGTGCCCTTCCCAGGGTAGGGTCAACGAGCCCGGCGCGAGCTCGCTCTCGTGGGGCAGGTACAGAAACGACGCGAGCAGCGCGCGCTTCTCGACTTGGCCGGGAGAGACGACCTGGGTGATCGGCATGCTGGCTTCGGCGATCTCTTCGCCCTCGGACAGCTCGAGGTCGATGCTCGACAGCGCGCAGTGCGTGGTGCCGAGGTCGATGCCGATGGCGTGGCTGGCGCTCGTCACAGCTCGATCTCCGCGGGCGACAGCACCCGCACTTCGTGGCCCTCGGCGAGTTGTGGAAGCTCGATGCTCTTCACGCGCCAGCCCGCGTGGCTCAGGGTGCCCGAGAACGGCGGCTGACCGACCACGTTGCCCACGAGGCGAATCTCCTGGGCGGAGAAGCCGGCCGGGATCGTCACGCGGCTACCCTCGGTTTCGGTGCGCACGCGCTCGAGCACGACGTGCGATTCGAGCGCCTTCTTGCACTGGTCGTGCACCACGCGGGCCGCGGCGCCGATGTCCTGGTCTGTGTAGCTCGACACGTCTTCCTCGAGGAAGTCGATGAGCCGCCCCTCACGCTGCAAGAGGCCGAGCAGCTGCAGCGCCGAGTCGGTGGGCACGCGATGCAGCTTGGGGGGCTCGGACTTGGGCGCGGGCTTCGGTTCGGGGGCCTTTTCGACCACGGGGCTCGACAGGCGCGCCACCCGGCCGGCGAAGGCCGCGTCGAACAGCAGGCGGAAGAACACGCTCAACGCCATGAAGATGCGAGCGAAAAAGGACGGGTCGTTCTCTGCCACGGGGCACCTTTCGGAAGCATTCGGGTGAAGCGGCTCCGAATTAGCAGCCCGACCGCGCCGGGGCCAAAGCCCCGTGCGCTACCTCGGCGATCCGAGGGCCGCGTGGGGGCCCGTGTCCGAGGGCAAGTGCGAGCGGGGCGCGCTCGGCGTCGCAAGGGCCGGGCGTCCCAGGCTGCGCCGTAGGGTGACGAGCAGGATGCGCAAAAGCAGGTGGGGCTGCAGTACCACGTAGGGAGAGACGAGCAGGTGAAACACCGGCCCAAAGCGCTGCTTGATGCGGGGGTCGTCGTGGGCCGCGCGCATGCAGGCCACCGCGAGCTTGTGCATCAGTGCGAAACCGAAGGGCCGCTTGCCCTCGGTGCCTTGCCATTGCAGGTCGGCGCCCGTGGCGATGTCCCAGGCGCGCGCCAAGACCTTCCACTGGGCGCGGTGAAACGCCGGCGGCAGGCGCGCCGGATCGTTGCCCACGCGAGCCAGCGTGTCGTCGAGCGTGCGTGCGCACCAGGCGGCCATGCTCATGCCCTGGCCGTGGGATGCGTTGAACGCGACCGCCGCATCGCCGATGGCGATGAAACCGTCGGGACCTTCCCATCGATCGAGGCGGCGCGCGCGGTTCATCAGGGAGCGGTGGGTGCGAATCTCCGAGATCGGCCTGGCTTGGGCGATCACCTCGGACAGCTCGGGTGCGCGCAGGCTGCGCAAGAACTCGTGAAAGCCTGCTTCGTCCGAGGGAGGCACATCGCCGTCGAGGCCCGCCAGGGTCAGCACGAAGCGCCCTTGCTCGAGCGGCATCAACAGGCCCCAGCGCCGCATGGCCGGTGGCTTCGGATCGATCACCATCGCACGCCACCAGCGTTGCGCCTCCGGCGGGAGCTCGTAGAAGCGCGAGGCATAGCCCGCGTGGGCATCCACCACCTCCTCAGGGGGAGCGGTGACGCCGACGCCTGCGAGCCATTCGGGTCCCTTGCCGGTGCGTCCAGTCGCGTCGACGATGAGATCGGCGAGCAAGAGCGGGCTTTCTGGCCGACTCGTGCGCACACCGACCACAGCCTTGCGACCCGCAATCTGGTCGACGACGAAGCCGCGCACGCGCGTGTTTTCGAGGAAGCTCGCGTTCTCGACGTCGCGCTTCACACGCGTGCGGATCACGTGTTCGATCACGAGGCGGCTCACGGTCAGGGGCGCGACGCCGATCTGCTCACGCGGCGCCCAGCCCCACTCCGAGAAGTGGGCGAGCTCGCCCCCGAGATCCATGCGGCGCGCGCCCTCGGCGACCAGATCCTGCTCGATGCCTGGAAACAGGCGCTCGAGCTCGGCGAGCCCGCGTAACAAGAGCGCGTGCACGTGATGGCTCTGCGGCACGCCGGGCCGGTGCGCCGCGGTGTCGGGCAGCGTGTCGCGTTCGATGACCGTGATGCGCGCGTAGTGTCGACTCAGCGCGCGCGCTGCGCACAGCCCGGCAAAGCCTCCGCCGAGCACGAGCGCGTGACCTCTACTTCGTTCGTCCATTAAGCACCCCACAAGCGGACGCAGCATAGGAACGCGAGGCGCGCGCATTCAACGACGATTCCGATTAGAAATCATGCAATTCGCGCGTCGTAGGAATCATCCGTGTCGACTGCGTTCTGCCGTGACGAGGCGCACGTGTCCGGCGTGTGTTCGCGCATGATAAAGAAGGGACGTGAGCAAGAAGAAACACCGCGGCACGAAGTCGCAGGGCGACGCCGACGAGGGCGCGGTGCCCCCGCCCAAGGTGCCCGAGCGCCTCGCATCCCCCTTTCGCGGCGCCCTGTCCGAGCTGAAGCAAAAGCTAGTGGCCGAGGAGAAGGCGCGTGCGGAGAAGAAAGCCCCGCCCCCGCCGCCTGCGCCGGTGCGCAAGGCGAAGCGTGAGCGCTTCACCGAAGATGATGCGACGGCGCTCGGCATCGCGATGCAGGGCGTCAAACCCCTCGGGAACGCAGAGCGGCCGAGTCGCGTGGCAGTGACCGCGCCGCTCGTGCCGAGTCGCACCCGCGAGCTGTCTGTGTTCGAGGATAGCGCAGAAGCTCGCGCGCGCGCCCGACTCGACGCGCTCGTTTCGGAGGATGTGCGCTTTCGGATCGAGCGCGACGCGGGCTACTTGAGTGGCATGCGCTCGGACGCACCACCGCGCGTCATCCGCGACCTCGCGCGGCGCACGCGCGTGAACGAGACGCTCGACCTTCACGGCATGTCGCAACGTGAGGCCAGTGAAGCGGTGGTGAGGTTCGTGCGCCGCTGCCATCGCGCAGGGCTCGACGTCTTGTGCATCATCCACGGCAAAGGCGTGCACAGCGAGGACGGAGTCGGCGTATTGCGCGACGTCGCCCTGTCGGCGCTGACCGGGCCCGGTGCCGCGCCGCTCGTGCACGCGTTCGTCACAGCGCCGGAGGTGCTCGGCGGGTCTGGTGCGCTCGTGGTCGAGCTCCAGCGCTGACGCGGTCGCCCCAAGGCTCGTCGCCCGCGTGGGCCGCATGCGTTCAGTGCGCGACGACGATCCGATCGCCGGTGGCTAGATCCACGGCGTAGATCGTCTTCCGGTTCGAGAGGTAAGCGACGCCTGCGGCTCGATCGAGCACCATGGTATCCGGATACATCAACGCGGGCCCCGACCCCACCCCCGCACCGCTCAACAGGACGCGATCCCCAGTGGCTAGATCCACGGACAGAAGAACGCCGTCGAGAAAGCCATCGATCACGTAGGCGCGTCCTGCAGCCATATCCACGGCGAGGGCGCCCGGAGACTGGAAAGCTGGACCCACCCCGCGTGTCTCGCCGCTCACGAGCGTGCGGTCTCCGTTGTCCAGCGAGACGGCGAGGAGCGCGTCGTCCAAGACGTAGGCGCGACGATTTTCGAGATCGAGATCCACACCCTGAGAGAAGTCGAACACGGGGCCCTGTCCGGTGCTGGCATCACTGACCACCGTTCGGTCGCCCGTGGCGATGTTCACAGACAACAGCGCGTCTAGGCCCTGATCCAGGACGAACACGCGACCCCCTGCGGGATCGAGGGCTAGGCTGCCCACGTCCTCGGTGAGTGCGATCCCCGTCCCCCGGCTGCCATCGCTCACCACGCGAAGGTCTCCGTTCGTCGGGTCCAAGGTAACCAGTGAGCGGCGGCCGGCGTTGGTCGCGTAGAGGAGGGACGACGCGGAATCCAGGGCCAGCCCTCCCAGCCCCTCGATCTGCTGCCCGTCGCTCTCGAAGAGCACAGCCCGGTCGCCACTTTCGAGCTCGATTCCGAGCAGGAGGCTTGGACTGATGTCCCAGCCGTAGATCACGCCACGCTCGGCATCCAACGCCAGCGCGATGACGTCCAGGGGGCTCGGGCCTTTACCCTGGCCACCGTCGCTGACGACAGTGCGGTGGCCGCCATCGAGGGTGACCTTGAACAGCGCATCGAGGTCTCGGTCGGTCACGTAGAGGACACCCCCGCGGGCATCCACGACCAAGGTATCCGGCGCGAGAAAGCTCGGCCCCGTGCCCACGCTTTCGCCGCTGAGCGTCTCTGCCGGGCCATTCAGGACGACGGACTTGACGCTTCCTGTGCCGCTCTCGAGCACGTAGGCCGTGCGCGTGTTGAAGTCCAGATCCACCGCGATCGGATTGTCGAACTTGAGCTCCTCGCCCGCCGCCACATCGTGCGCGGTCAGCCGGTCGCCACTCGATAGGTCGATCACCATCAAGACACCGGAGCTGAAGTCGACGACGAACGCCCGCTGGTTGGGCACGTCCAACGAAAGGCCGTAGGGAGCGGTCAAGGCTGTGCCCGTGCCCCTGTCGGGCCCACTGACCACGGCGCGGACCCCGCTCGTCAGGTCGACCGAGAACAGCGCGTCGGTTTGTTGATCCAGGACGTAGGCGCGTCCGGCGCTCACGTCGAGCGCGACCTCGCTGGGCACGTAGAAGATGGGCCCTCCTCCGACGATGGCGTCGCTCACGATGGCGCGATTGCCGGTGGACAGCTCCACGACGAACAAGGTCGCGGGGCCAGACGAGGAACGATCGGCGACGTAGGCCCGTTCACCCTGCACGTCGAGGGCCAGACTGAGCGGCGAGGAAAATTGGGGGCCGTCCCCGCGAGCGTCGCCGCTGACCAGCGCTCGGTTGCCGCTCACCAGATCCACGGCCACGAGCGTTCGCAAGTCTTGGTCGACGACGTAGACCCGGTCGCCTGCGCCGTCCAACGCCACGTCAGTGATCTCAAACAAAGGCACCTGCTCGTCACAGGTGGGGTTGCCCCAGACGCCCTTGCACACACAGCTGAAGCTCAAGACCCCGTCTGTGCACTGACCATGGCCGTTGCAGGGATCGGGCTCACAATCGTCGGCGCGAGTGCAGCCAAGGGCACCGTTCGTCGTCGGACCACAGGCCTCGTCTTCGCCACAGGCAATCTCTTGGGCGTCCAATAAGTCGATGCCGCAAGTGCGAACGAGCTGGGCCGCCGCGCAGAATGTCTCGTCGGCGACCGCGTCCTCACACCCCGGCGCGATCGGAAGGCAAACGCCCTGATCGGTGCCGAGCTGCGTCTGGCAGCGTGTATCTCCGTCGCACGCACCGTCGGCGCGCCATGTTCGTCCGTCGCACACGGCCTTGCCGCGGCTGGCGTGCGCCACGCATGCACGCACTCCTTCCTCCTCGGCCGTGCATGCCTCGCCGATGCGCACCACCGCCACGTCCGACGAGACCTGGGCGTCCGGCATGTTCGGGCCCACGCCGCCATCTTCCGCGACCCTCACACTCGTATCCAGGCCGAGCAGTTTGTGGCATCCCGCAAGGGTCACGAGCAGTGCCGCACACAGCCACGTCAGAAAGCCGAGTTGGCGAACGCTCGTCTTCTTGGTTTCCACCCTTGCCACTGCAACGTATTGGATACCATGTGTGCCCGACGTACAAGAGGGGCCCCCGTTCTTGCATGAGTAGGAGGCTCGAGCTCCACGTGCGCCCGGCTTCCCTGCGTGGGCTGGAGTCAGCCCAGCGAGCTGCTATGCCGGCGCCATGTTCGAGGCAGAGCTGAGCAGAGCGGTCGAGCTCGCACGTGGTGCGGGCAGCATTCTGATGGACATCTACGCGAGGGACTTCGCGGTCGCCTACAAGAACCGCAACGATCCCGTCACCGAGGGCGACAAGCTCGCCAACGCCTACATCGTCGAGCAGCTGAGGAAGAGCTTTCCCGACGACGGCATCGTGGCCGAGGAGAGCGCCGACCAAGGCGATGCCCTGACGAAGAGTCGTTGCTGGTTCGTGGATCCGCTCGATGGCACCAAGGAGTTCATCGCCAAGAACGGCGAGTTCTCGGTGATGATCGGCCTCGCGGTCGATGGCCAGAGTCGCCTCGGCGTGGTGTTTCAGCCGTCGACCGACAAGCTCTATCGCGGCGTGCAGGGCGAGGCCGCCGTGCTCGAGCACCTCGGACGCGCTCGCCCCCTCGTGGTCAGCGACAAGACCGACCCCTCGACGCTCAAGCTCGTGGTGTCGCGCTCGCATCGTCCCGAGAGCATCGAGCAGCTCATGCAGAAGCTCGGTGCCACCGAGGAGATGCCGAGCGGTTCGGTGGGCGTGAAGGTCGGGTTGATCGCCGAGCAAATCGCCGACCTCTACGTGCACGTCTCCGACAAGAGCTCGCTGTGGGATGCCTGCGCGCCCGAGGCGATCCTGCATGCCGCCGGAGGCCGCTTCGTGCACGTCGACGGGTCCGCGATCGACTATCGCGCCCGCGACATGCAAAATCGCAAGGGCATCTTGGCCGTGAATGCCGCCTGCTATGCGCCCGTGCTCGAGGCCGTGCGCGAGGTGGCGCAGGCCGTCCGTTTCATCGACTGAGCTCTACTTTCCGAGCGGCAACTGCTGCGCTCTGCGTCGCGCCGCATCTTGCATCGTCTCCAGATCCACGTCCTTCGGCGCATGGGGCGCGCGCGTGGCGCGCTCGAAGGCGATGCGCGCCTGGGTCTTTTCGCCGCGCCGCGCGCAGGTCTCTCCGAGCAGAAACCAGCCCACGACGTCGTCGCGCAGCGCGAGCAGGCCGTGCAACGCAGTCTCCGCGGCATCGAGCTCGCCCGCTGAGAGCAGCCGTGCGATGCGCTCGAGCGACTTGTCGACCACGTCGCTCTCGGTGGGGCGCTCACTCATCCGAGCGCTGATCTGTCGCGTGATCTGCGTCGTCTCGGTAGAGAACGCGCTGGGTTGACTGCGCCACCGCATCCAACCGAGCGGTCCGGCGCGCACGACCTCCGAGGGCACGTGGCTGAGTGACTCGACCGGGGCCACCGCGATGGCTCCCCATGGCGCGAGCCGCGACAAGAGTTTGCGCCAGCTTTGCTGGATGCTCTCGGGCGTGAAGTAGATCATCACGTTTCTGCAGAAGATGAAGTCGAAGCAGTCGGGCGCGTCGCTCGGCAGCGCGTCAGCCAGCGCCGCAGTGAAGAACCGCACCTGACTTCGCAGCTCGAGGGGTGCACGCCAGGGCGCCTTGCCATCGCTCCCAGGCAGTCCCGTGGTGGCACGCGCCGGATAGATGGCGGTGCGCGCGATGTCCACGGCGCGAGGGTTGACGTCGCTCGCCCAGATCTGAAACGGGACGCCCGCGTCCTTGAGACACAGGGCGATCGACCAGACCTCCTCACCCGTCGAGCAGGCTGCAGACCACACGCGGACGCGACCCGTGCGTGCCGCGGCGGCCTCTGCGCCCTTCCGAAGTTGGGTGAAGTGATCGGGGTGGCGAAAGAAGCTCGTGTGGCCCACGGTTGCAGCGCCGATCAGGCCTGCGAAGTCGTGCGAGCGCAGCTCGATGCGCTCGAGAAAGGCCTCGGCGGATTGGCCTCGCTCTTCGGCCTTGCGCTCCACGTGACGATACACCTCACGTGGCCACGGGCCGCTCTGGCCGAGGCGGGGTTTGAGCAGCGCGGTGAGGCGCTCTTCGAGGGAGCGTCTACTGCTAGACATGACGAGCACTCAGCCAGCCGCGTATCGCGAGGCCGATCTCCGATGGGGCGAGGGGCCACGCGCGGCCCTTCGACACCTCGATGGCGGCGTTCGGCATCGCGGGCACAGGGCAGGTGTCCGGTCGCTGCACGATGCAGCGAGCGCCTGCTGCCACGAGGGGCTCGAGCCCGGTCGCGCCATCGCGGCCCATGCCCGACAGCACCACCGCCACCACGCGCGGCGCGCTCGACACGAGCGATTGAAACAGCACGTTGGCCGACGGTCTATGCCCTGCGATCGGAGGAGATTCGTCGAGCGTGGCGCGCTCGCCGTGGGCTATCGCCAGATGATGCGTTCCCGGGGCCACGAGGCAGCGACCTCGCACGAGGGCGCGCGGGGTGACCACGACCTCCGCCGTTAGGCCGAGCGAGGTAATCCACTCGGCGAAAGCCTGCATGCGCTCGCTCGGCAGGTGCTGCACGAGCGCCACGGCCGCGTCGAGCTCCGCCAGCTTTCCGACAAAGGCCTCGAGCGCTGGCATCGCGCCCGTCGAGCCTGCGATGGCGATGATCGCGGTGGGGCGCACCTCGCGTACTGTGGTGCGTCGAAGCGCAGCGAGGAGCGCGGCCTTGCCACCCGCATGGCCAAGCTGACGCTTGGGAATGAAGGCGAGCGCGCCCTGTGCGAGCGACTCTCGCGCCAAGGGAGAGTCTTCCTTGGCGTCGCTGACCACGACCACGCCGACGCGCTCCGACAGGCGACGAATCACGGCAAGTCCCGTCTTGCCCGGCATCAACAGATCGAGCGTGATCACATCGGGCTCGTGCTTGCGGATGGCTTCGTCGAGCTCGGCCACGCTCGCCGTCTTCGCGACCAGCTGCAGCCGCGAATCCTCGCCGATCACCCGCGCGAGCACCTCACGGGCGAGCTCCGAGTCGTCCGTGATGACGACCTTGGTCATGTGCGACCTTCCAAGCAGCGGTCGACGAGCTGCCGCAGCTCGGCCTCCACGAACTTCTGCTTCGATAGAAAGCCCACGACGTGGAGCGCCTTGGCTCGATTGCGTGTCGCCTCGCTCGTGTCGGTGGTCAGCACGATCACGGGCAGATCTGCGAAGCGCTTTTCTGCCCGCAGCTCGCGCACCATCTCGAGGCCCCCGAGAAACGGCATCTCGACGTCGGTCAGCACCAGATCCGGACCGATGTCGCGGATGCGGAGCAGGCCCTCTGCGCCGTGCCCCGCTTCCGTCACTTGGAGCCCAAACGAGCGCAGAATGCCGCACAGAAGCTCGCGCGCCACCGGAGCGTCTTCGACCACCACGACCTTGAGCGCCCGCTTTTGCCCCGCCTCGGCAGTCTTGGTGCGCGTGCCTTGCAGCTGTTCGGTGAGCTGGGCGACGTCGAGCAAGATGCGCAGGCCCTCGGGGCTCGGTGCCACTGCAGTGACGAGCGGCGAGCGAAAGGCGAGCTCCGACGCAGGTTGAAAGGGAAGGGGGCGCGGGTTGCCGTGGCCGTCGACCGTAAGCAGATACCGCGCCTCCCCGTGTCGGATCAGCACCGCGCGGTTACCCTTTTCGACCGACTCTGCCTCCCCGAACAAGCTGGCGAGGGCATACACGGGCAAGAGATCGGAGCGGCCGTCGTGCTCGACACGGGCATAGGCGCCCTCGGTGGTGCTCTGCACCTCTTGCAGGCGCACGATCGTCTCGACGTTGCGCGTGGGCAAGGCGAGTTGGTGCGACCCACACTCGATCGGCACGATCAGGTCTGCGCGCAGCAGTGTGGGCAGCGTGAGCGAGATGCGAAAGCCCTTGCCGAGCTGGGTCTCGAGCTCGATCGTTCCGCCTACGGCAAGGGTTTCCCGCGCGACCACGTCGAGACCGACGCCTCGGCCGGAGATCGAGGTCGCCACGTCTCGGGTCGACACGCCGCTCTTGAGCAACGTCCTCAGCACGGTGCGCTCGGGCAGCGAAGGGTCGAGGTTGTAGCGCTTGCGCACCCGCTCGACGTCGACACCGGCGCCGTCGTCGGTCACCACCACCCTCACCGTGGCGACGTGCTGCTCCACCCGAATGTCGATCGTGCCCCGGCGTGGCTTGCCGCGCGCCTCGCGTGCTTCGGGGGCCTCGATGCCGTGATCGACGGCATTGCGCACCGCGTGAATCAACGAGGGCTCGAGGCGCTGAGCTATCGCCGCATCGAGGTAGGCGTCGCCCTCGAGGCGCAGCTGTACCTCTTTGCCCAGGTCTCGCGCGGTGCGGCGAGTCGAGCGCTCGAGGGCGCTGCGCAGGCGATGCACGCTGATCATCGCCGCGCGCTGCGCCGTCTCGCCGAGCTGCTCGATGGCGATGCCGGTGGCGAAGGCGTTGGCGGCCCATTCCGTGCGAATCGTCGAAAGGCGCCGCTCGAGCTCGGCGGTCATGCCCAGGGTCTTGATGACCTGCTCTCCGAGCACCGCGGGTGGCAGCGAGGGGTCCATCTCTGCCACGACCGCGCGCAGGATGCGCTGTACCTCGCGCAGGCGCGGCTGAAGCATCAACTGCTCCTCGTGCAGCCTCCTGAGCTCGTACACGCTCGGCTGCACCTCCTCGATGCGCATGGTGTTGTCGGCGCGTCGCTCCCGATCGGCCCCCTCCGGCGCGGGAGCCTCTTCGGGAAGCGCGTGCGTCTGCGTGCCGACTTCCTCGAAGAGGGGAGGCCGCACGCTCGGGGCACGTGCTTCGGTCGCCGCCTTCTTGGGTTGCGTCGCTGCCGGAGCGAGCCCGCGAAGCTCGTCGCATGCGGCGCGAAGGTCTCGGGTGACGCGCTCTCCCTCCTCGCCGGCGCCGTCCGGGCCGAGCAACACCATCAGCTCCAGCGACTCGAGCACCGCGTTGCCGGTGTTGTCGGTGCGCTGGCCCGTGTCGTGCACGAGCACCACCAGGTCTTCGAGCAGCTCGACGTGGTCGCCTATCGCCTCGAGCGAGAGCATGTGGGCCTCGCCCTTGACCGTGTGCAAGAGGCGCTTGAGCGAGACCAGATCCTTGAGCTTACCTTCTTCGAACTCGAGCCACAGATTGGTCGCCTCGACCACTCTGTCGGGCAAAGATGACAAGAACGCTTGAATCAGATCGTCGAGGGCCGACATGGTCGATCACGTCTCGATGCGAAACGCGCCTGCCTCGGCCTTGAGCTCATGCGACAGCTCGAGCAGGGCCTCCGCCGAGCGCGTGATCTGGGCCGTGCCGTCGAGCGAGCTGTTGACCACGCGCACGATCTCGTCGGCGGCGCCCTTGACCTGACCCGTGCCCTCCCGCTGGTGACTGACGGCGTTGGAGATCTTGTTGGCCGAAAGCGCGGCCTCCTTCGCGAGCTTGATGCTCTCCTCGGTGGCAAGCACCGACGCATGCGACGCGGCGCGCATGTCGGCCACGAGCTTTCGGATGTCGCGAACCGAGTCCATGACGTGCTCCGATAGCCTGCGCATTTCGGCGGCGACGAGCGAGAAACCACGCCCCACCTCGCCGGCCTTGGTTCCCTCGAGCGCGGCATTGAGCGCAAGTAGATCAGACTTGTCGGCGATGTCCTGAATGAGGGTCAGGATCTCACCGATGCGGTCGGAGTGGGCGCTCACGAGCTTCGTCTGATCGGCGGTCTGCTGACTGCTCGCCAAGCTGCGCTCCGCCATCTCGCGCACCTGCGACGCGTCCTCGTTGACACGCTCGGCAGAGCCTGCGAGCGCCTCGAGGGTTCGGCGCATTTCCTCGACGGAGGCCGTTTGCTGCGTCGCTGACGCTTCGTGCTCGCGGGTCGCGGCGAACAGGGCGGCCGCTGCCGACGCCACTGACTCCGAGCTCTCGGAGATGCGGCGCGCCAACTCGCGCAAATTGGAGATCATCGACCGAAACGCGACGTAGAGCTCCCCATCGCCCTGTTGAGTGACCGACAGATCGCCCGCTGCGACCCGCGAAGCGTTGTTCTGCAGCTCTCGAAGTCTGTGGGTCATCTCGATGAACGCCTGGGCCATCTGACCCAGCTCGTCGTTCGTGCGCGGCCGCTCGATGTCCTGCGACACATCACCGCGTGCGATGCGAGTCGCCGCGTCGGTCATCTGCTTGATGACGCGCACCATGCGCTGCGCCACGAAGAGGCCGATCATGATGAAGATTGCGCCCGCAAAGAGGGAGGGCAGGACGATTCGCTTGCGCGTCTCGTCTTCGCGTTTCTCGATGCCGGAGGCGGCCATGCTCACGATCACCGCACCGACGATCTTCGTCTGATCGGCGAGTGCGGGCGACTGGGCCACGATCGACGATGGACTCGAGAGCAGCCGTGCCTTCGACAGGTTGCTGGCCGAAGCGACGGCGCTCTTGTCCCCGAGTGTGGCCACGCGCTTGCCGTTGCGATCGTAGACGCCCACCCACTCGATCAGCGGATCGGCGGTAGCCACCGAGATCAGCTCCTGCGCCGTCTCCGGCTGGTCGAAGTCCAAGGCGGGTGACACGGCGCTCGAGAGCATCGCGGCTTCGGCAGCGGCGCGCTGCTCCAGGGCTTCTCGTTCCGCCTCGGCGGCGTAGCGCGGCATCAGTGTGGCCGTCAGGGCCGTGATGCTGATGCCGACGCCGGCGACGAGCGCGCCCAGCTTGACGCCGATGGAATTAAGGTTCGCCATGTCCCCCCGGTGAACGATTTCACCGGATCACACGGGACAGACGCAACAACCTCGCGTCGAAAGTGCGTCCCGCCTTCTCGGCGGCCACGAGGTCGACGACGAGTCGTGACGAGCTGCCTGCCGGCTCGACAGACAGAATGCAGCCCTTACCGACTGCAGCGGGGTCGCCACAGAGCACGAGGGCGTCGGCCGCACCGGCTGCCATGGACAACGCACCCTCGTTGCCGAGGGCGACGTACACGGCGGCGGGCTTTGCGGCGCGCAGTGCGTCCGCGCTCACCTCTCCGGACATCTCCTTCACCTGAAAAGGACGACCCTTGTCGCCGGCCGACCCCAGGGCGCGCATGGCCGACACCATTTCGGCCGCATCGGCAGCGCCTTTGCTTCCACTGAGCACCACGATGGTGGCGACGCCGGCGCTCGCTGCATAGGCCTTCTCGTATTGCAGCGCGCGCAGCAGGATGGCGGCGCGCAGCTTACTTGGCACGGCAGACTGAGCGACCACGAGCGCAGGTACGAACAGTGCACACAGCAGGGCAGCAACGGGCGCAACGCGCCTTCGCGGCCTCCTGGACTGTGCCTGAATACTGCCGCGCATGTGGTCACGGACGGTCACTGGGACGGCTCTATTCTACGGTGTCGAGGCGCGGTAGCGCGACATGTCTACGAGCCAAGTGGGGCCCTGCTCGAGGAAGGCCACGCCGACGACGTGAGGCAGCGAGGTCAGGGCGCCGCGCAGACACACAGAAAGGGGCAGAAGCTGGGTTCGGTCGATCTCGCACAGCGCAATGGCGTCGCACATGATGTTCAGCAAGCCGACCTGGGACTGCATCGACATACGTCGCCCGCCTTCACCGTCAGCTTCGCCTGGCCAGAGGTGCGAGCAAGACCGTTTGTCTGCGGAGCTTTCGACGGCGCGTGTCTGATCGGCTGGGACTGCGCCCAGGATACCCCGATGGCGAAACACCACGACGGAGCTCACTTTCTCGCACCAAACGCCCGCATCACAGCCATCGGAAGCTGCATGATCAGGTCCTCCTTGTGGACGACGGCATCCGCCTGGCTCTGCTCGCCGAGTCGTTCGAGCTCCGAGCGCTCGATGCCCGAGACGAGCACCACGCCCACATTCCCCATCCTGCTGCCCTTACGGAACATGGATGCCAGTCGATCGCCGCTGATCGACGGCAAATTCACGTCGATGACCACGACATCGATGTGCTCACGAACGACGACTCGCGTGACTCCGATCGGAGAGGCGAGAGAGGTCACGAGGCACCCGTGGGTCTCCAGGGCGTGAGTCATCACGCCACGAGAGATCTCGCTGTCGTCGATGATGAGCACGTTCATGGCGATCTGCGCGAGGGCACGGTCGTATTGAAGCAGCCGGTGTCTCCACGGTACCATGACGATGCAGAGCGCCACACGAGATCTGGGGGGCCGACGTGGACGAGCTTTCAGCGTTTGGCAGCGCAGACGAGACCGAGCGACGCGACGGGCCGCGGGGCGACGAGGTCGGTCTGCTTATCGTGACGCAAGGGCCGCTCTCGCTCGGTGTGGAAGCGAGCCGCGTGGAGTCGGTCGTGCCGTGGCAGGCACCTTCAGCCTTGCCGCAGACCTCGGCGTGGGTACTTGGCGTAATTCAAGATCGCGGACGGCTCGTGGCGGTTCGGCGTCCCGAACGAGACGAAAAGCAGATTACGCGCATCGTTCTGTGCACGACCTCGCGTGGGCTCATCGGAATTCCCGCGACCGAGACGCGCAGCATTGGCGTCGTGCGGCTGCAGACGACGCTGCGCTACGGCGTGCCCATGGATTCCGATCAGGGGGCGATCACGCTGCTCGATCCAGAAGAGCTGGCGAGGCAAATGACCGACGAATAGTCGGTGAGTGGGGGCTGTGTGAGCACAAGTCGTTGGATCCTCGGAGCGTGCCTGTGTGCGACCGGGACGTCGTGTATCGAGGCGCCGCAGCGGTCCGAGGCGGAGGACGACGTCGTCGTGGGCGCGCTCTTGCCCTTCGCTGGCGATCAAGCCGCGTCGGGGCTGGCTCTCGAGCGGGCGATCACGCTGGTCGAGGAAGCCGTCAACGCGCAGGGAGGCTTGGACGGCCGCCGCATGCGCCTCGTGGTTCGCGATGGACACACGGACAGCGAGCGTGCCCGACGCGCCGCCCGGGAGCTCGTCGACGAGGGGGCGCACGTGGTGATAGGCCCCGTAGACGCCACCACGGCGCGCGCAGCGAGCGAAGTGTTCGAGGCGTCCGACGTGTTGAACGTAACAGGCTCGTGGGCGGTCGACGCGCTCGACGCTTCCGGCACCCTGATGCGAACTGCGCCCACGAGTCAGGCGCTCGCGAGCGTGCTCGCCGCCAGGGCGCGCGAAGACGGCGTGATGCGTCTTGCGATCGTGCACGTCGCCGATGGTTACGGCATGCCCTTCGCCGAGGCGCTCGCCGATCAATTTCTCAAGCGCGAGGGCGAGGATGCGCGGGCCATCGAGGTCGCCGAGGATCAGACGTCGTTCGAGGCCGTGCTCAGGGCCGTCGAGGTGATGGGGGCCGACGGCATCGTGCTCGTCACCTACCTGCGCCAGGCGGCTGAGCTTGCCTTGGCTCTGCCGCCCAAGCGGCTCTATCTCACCTCGACGCTGAAGAATCCCCTGCTGTTGCGCAACGTCCCGGAGCGCGTGTTCGAGGGGGCGGTCGGCGTCTCGCCTGCGGTGCCGCAGGCTGAGTTCAAGCTGTTCACCACGACCTATCGCGATCGCTGGAGCGAAGAGCCCCTGGCCGAGGCCGCGTTCTTCTTCGATGCCACAGCGCTGTCGGTGCTCGCGATCCAGCGTGCCCTGCACGAAGGGCTACCGCTGAAGGCCTCGACACTGCAGCCGCTCTTGGTGGACATCTCGCGTTCCCCCGTGGGTGCGTCCGCGACCTGGTTCGGCCTGGCCGATGGGCTCGCGCGCGTCGCAAGCGGTGTGGCCGTGAACTACCAGGGCGCGTCCGGCGCCGTCGACCTCAACGATCAAGGTCAGGTCGGCCGCGGCCTGGTCGAGCTCTGGGAGGTCACCGAGGGAGCCATCGTTTCGGTCGGCGTCAAGGCCGCGTCACCGAAGTGAGCGCCCGCGCCGCATCGCGTCGGCGCGCAGCTCGCTCACTCGCAGCTGGGTAGATCGACCGAGAAGTCATTGGACGTCCATGCGGCGTCGTACTCCTCCACGTTGGCCTCGCAGATGAGGTCCGCGCCCGAGTCGACGAAGCCGGACAGCGCTTTCTCGTTTGCCATCGCGTCGTAGAGCAAGCCGATCGTGTCGTAGCCCCAGCCCCAGTACTTCTGGCCGATCAGAGCCTGAATGCGTCCGTCCTCGACGAAGGGCAGCGCTTCGGTGAGCGAGTCGAGCGCCACGGTCTTGCACGTCCCGTCTTTCGCGGCGGCTTGCCACAGCTCGGCCGCGGGGATCTTCTCGGGCAGATCCGCTCGCGTGTCGCCACGGGCCATGATGCGCATCCACACCGCGGCGAAGAACCAACCGTCGATCTGCTCATCGGTCATGGCTGCGTCGAGCTTCGGCGGGCAGAGATGATCCTCGCTGACCGGGTGACACGACACGGTCGACACGAGCTTCACGTTCGGGTGATTGGCCGCAAGCTCCTCGGTGAAGCCTGCCACACGGTCCATCAGGTTCTTCTCGTCGAGCGCCCCCGTGAGAACCGCGACGTTGCCTTGACCCCCGAGCTCGGCCGAGAGCGTCTTTGCGGCCAAAACGCCCGCCGCCTTGTTGTCGAGGGAGTAGTACGCATCGCGGACGGCGCAGTCGGAGTCCCACGCGATGATCGGAATGCCAGCATCCTTGGCATTGGTAAGGGCCGTGTTGAGTGTATCGCTCGTGGTCGTGCTGCACGCGATCGCGATGCCCGACACGCCACCCTTCGCGAGCGCCTCCGCCAGCAGCGTCCCCTGCTTGTCGGCGTCGGTTTCCTCGGGCGCGACGACTTCTACCGTGACGGTATCGGAGCCCATGGCGGTGAGCTCCGTGGCGCGCAGCGCGGCACCGTCGATGGCGGGTCGGAAGACAGGGTTGTTGGTGGCCTTGGGGACGAACAGGAACTTGAGCTCCTTGCCCTCGTCCGTACCGTTCCCGTCGCTACCGCCACCTCCGGACTGCCCTCCCGTGTCGCCGCCGCCCGTATCGTTCTTGTCGTCGCCGTCATCGCCGCAGGCGACTGAGCCCATCGCGAGTGCCGCACTCAGTACCCATACAGACTTACTTCGTTTCATGTCGCGCCCCCATGCTTCTCGTGTTCGTGCTCAGCGTGTCGTTCCCCAACGAGCACGCCAAATCGTGCAAGCGCGTGTCGTGCGCGCCTCAAAACTCCTGACTCAACGTCAGCATCAACGTACGTGGCGCGAGCGGATAATCCGCGCCGCCGAAGCCCGGGCTCGGGCCGAGCTCGCCGAGCAGATTTCTACCGCGCAGTGCGACCGCGCTCTCGCGCGCGTCTCCGAGTAAACCAGCCTGCGTGTAGCGAATGTTCGCATCCCACACCGCACGCCCTGGCAGATAGTAGGCGCCCCCGTTGTCGAGAATGTTGTTGTCAGCCGCGAGATGTCGCGACATCCAGCTCAGCTCATTGCCGACGACGAGCCCTGCGATGGGGCGCACGCGCACGCCGGCGTTTACCACATAGGAAGGGTAGGCCGTGGCCTCCACACCCAGCACTTCTTGCTGGTAGCCCGAGAGTCCGGTGCTTCGGCGCGCGCGCGTGTAGGCTGCGTTGACGTAGGCCGACACAAAGCGCTGGTAGTTGACCGTCGCTTCGCTCTCCCAGGTCAGTGAATTCAGCTCGGCGACGTTCTGGGCTTCGAGGTTGCCCTCGCGGCGCAGATATTCCGTCTTGTCGGTGAGGCGGCTGAACGCCAGACCTGTCGTCAGCGTGAGAAAGGATGCGGGCGCAAAAGTGCCAAACAACTCTGCCGTGCGCACAAGCTGCGGCTTCAGATCGGGGTTGCCCTGGATGTCTCCAGGTTGGAGGGGTGTCCCATACAGGAGCAGCGTCGTGGGGGCTTTGATGGCGCTGCCGTAGAGCAACTTGAAGTTGTGCCTTTCTGTAGGACTGTAAACGACGCCGGCGCGCCCGGTCACGCGGTGGCCGTAGATGCTGTGGTAGTCGTACCGACCACCACCCGTAAGATCGAGATTGAGCGACGGCAAGGGGCGGTAGATCGCCTGCACGCGGGCGCCCGGATTCCAGAACACCTTTCTGTCCTGACGCACGGAGGTCTCTTCGCGTACTTCACCAGGCTCCTGTCCTGCCGAGGGCAGCTTGAGCACGTGCTCGACCGACGGCAGACGCTGGTCGTCGATGATGCCGCCGGCCGCGGCCGAGAGGCTGAGGCTCTGAAAGGTCCACGAGGATGTCAGCTGCCCCTCGAGCCCGCGAGAGTCGAAGTCTCGTTCCACGTAGTAGACACTGCTCCCCACCTCGATGCGATCGCTGGGGAGAGGCGAGGCCTGGAAGGCGATGAGCTGGGCGCCCAAGGTCCAGGTGTCGCTCGCGCGCAGGTCGCCTCCCACCGCAGCATTCAGGTTCTGAAGCGCGACGTGGTTCTGACTCTGGCGGCCCGCGGCGTCGAGGGGCTGGCTGAGCTGAACCCAGTCGGAGAGCTCTGCACCGCGTTCGATGGCAGACGCGTAGCCGCTCACAAAGAGCTGCAGGTCGTCGGACACGTCGTAGGTCATGCGGCCGAGGGCGGAGTAGGACGCTCGATCGAGCCCGCGCGTCGTCCGTGCACCGCGGTGATAGTCAGGCACCTGCGGCGCTGGAGACGACGACGGAAGCCGCAGCCCGCTGTAATCTTCGTATTGATAACGCGCCGACAGCAGAAACTCGGTCCTGCCATGGCGGCCGCCCACGCTGCCGTCTACGCCGCCGCCCGGATTGTCGAAGGCGACGAGGCCGGTGCCAGCGATGTCCGCGCCCTGGATGTCGTCACCCCTGCGCGT
>CAYNOM010000010.1:24733-27361 GCA_964398415.1 uncultured Polyangiales bacterium
GATCACACCGAGGAAGGCGTCCGCGCCATACACGGCCGATGCCGGGCCACGCAGGATCTCGATGCGTTCCACGGCGCTGAGTGGCACGAGCTCGGGACCGAGCCAATTTCCTCCGGTTGGGCGAAACGGTACGGGTCGACTGTCGACCAATACCTTGAGCAGACCGCTCTCTGATCGCAGACCGCCGGAGATGCCACGCACGGCGACATTGGGGACGATGTGATCATCCACCACGTAGAAACCCAGCACGTGCTGCAATGCCTCGCCGATCGACTGGTATCCGCGCTCGATGAGGTCTTCCCGCGTCAGCACGGTGATGACGGACGGCGCGTCGACCAGACGCATCTCTGTCTGCGTGGCAGAGACGATTGGAACGCTCAAGAGCTCGTCCAGATCCATCGCAGCCATCTCTTCGACGCCAAGCTCTTCGGCGGCTCCTTGAGCGCGCACGTCGAGCGGCAAGCTAGCGCAGCACAGCGCCAGCAGACATCTGCTGAAACCACGTTTCATGTGGTGCCTTCGCACGCTCGCTGAAGAGCGCGCCTCCCCTGCGCGTCTCCCCCCGAACGGATCCCCAGTTCGTTTCGTCCTCAAAGCAAATCTTATCCAAAGCGCGTCGCGAGCCGCATCTCAAATCGCGCGCGTGACCCACGCGATGACGCGGCCGCGATATGTCGTGAGCACGATCCGCCGTCGGTCGTGGGCTCGAGGTAAGGTGTCATACCTTGTATCGGCGTTCTGTGAATCAGAGCGCCGCCCCGGAGTGCGGCACGATTCGTGCGTAGCATTGGCTGTGAAGGGGGCCGCGATGGGCAGTGGAGGCAACTTCAGGGTCTTGGTGGTCGACGACGACGAGCTCGCCGTGGCGGCCATCTCGAGCGTTCT
Source organism: uncultured Polyangiales bacterium (assembly GCA_964398415.1). GTDB lineage: Bacteria > Myxococcota_A > Polyangia > Polyangiales > DASUME01 > DASUME01. The sequence goes on from CAYNOM010000010.1 coordinate 25,619, forward strand.
CGCGGAAGCCGGTTGCATGGTCACGAACCTGGCGACCCCGATCGGTGTGACTCAGGTCGTCCTTTCCCATGATATCGACGTCGTGATCGTGGACTTGCAGATGCCGGCTCTGCCCGGTGACCGGCTCGCTGCCATGCTACGTGGAAACAAGCGCCTTCAGGACATCCCCGTCATCATCGTTTCCGCGGCCCCCGAAGAAGAATTGCGCAGCATCACCCAACGTCTCCCCGGCGTCGTCGCCCTCCCCAAACGGCGTGTGCGTCGGGATCTCGTGAAGGTGGTGCGTGAGCTCGCCGTGCGTCGGCGCGGTGCGGACCTCATCACCTCCCCCATGGGCGATTGCTTCGGCGAGAGCATCGTTCCTCCCCCGGTCAACATCGTTCCGGACGCCGGAAAACCCCCCTACGTCATCGCGCTGCGCCCCGCCGCGGAGGGGCCAGCGCTGGGGGCGGAGCTGCGGCGCAGCATGCCGCGGCGGGTCGTGGAGATGACGCGTACCTGGCGCGAAGCATCCTGCGGCTCGCTCCGCGCCTACAGGAGCCTGCTGCGCGAATTGCACGAGGTACGCGGCGAGTGCGAGCTGTTCGAGCTCGAGGCCTTGTCCGATCTCGCCACGGCACTCGACGAGATGGTCAAGGCCCTGAGGCCAGGTGCGCAAGCACCCACCGCGGTGTCGGGGGCTGTGTTGGCGGGCTTCAATCTACTGGCGCGCTTGTCCCGTGCGCCCGATCAAGCCAAGGACAAGGAAATTCTGGCCGTGATGAGCAGGCTCTCGGAGGAGCGAAAGCGGCTTCTCGAAGCCACGCCCCTGGTGGATACTCAGCCCGACGCGGAGGCGTCAGGAGCAGCGTGATGGCGAGAATCCTGATGGTCGACGACAGCGAGATCGCCTGCACGTTGATGCGTGTGGAGCTCATGCCGTTTGGCTACGAGGTCGTACAGGCCGAGAGCGTCGAGGAAGCCGAGGGCCGTCTGCGCGTCGATACCTCGGTGCAGGCCGTGGTGCTCGACTTCAGCGTCGCCGAGCTGCTCGGCGGTTCCGCCGTCGTCCAGCGTCTGCGCAGCAGTCGTGGTGGCGGGCACCTGCCGGTGCTCTTGCACTCCGCGCTTCGCGACGACGAGCTGCGCGCGCGCGCCCATCACATGGGCGCCGATGGCTCCTACCGTAAGGGTGGGCGGCTGCTCACCCTGGTCGAGCAGCTACGCGAGCTGTGCCCGAACGAGAGCACAACGCACGCGGGTTGAGGCTTCCCTTGTCTAGTCCTGACCAGACATGAGAGCCTGAACATGGATGGGATGGGGGCGTTCGCAGGGCCCACGCGGAGACCTGACCACACAGGGGTCAGGGCTTCACTCGGGGCATCACGGCTGCGAGTACCAGCAGATGTTGGAACGCCAGCGTGAGCTCGTGGCCCGCAGCACACGCGACGGGCGTCTGTCGTACGCAAATCTGTCCTTTCGACTCTTCTTCGCACTAGGAGAGGATGCGCGCAGCTGGCCGCACCTGTCGGTGTTGCTCGGTGCTGTCGCCATGGGCGAGGTCGAGCGTGCATTCGGCAGCGCGGATTCGCGCCTCCACGGGGGATTGGGCTTCGAAGTCGTCCTACCGCGCGGCGCCGGCGAGCGTCACACGGCCTTTTGGGCTTCGCGCATGGACGACGCGGAGGGCGGGAGCGAGTCGCTCTTGCTCGTGGGGCGTGACGTCACCGATGAGCGACTCGAGCAGCACGCGCTCGGCGACGC
>CAYNOM010000011.1:0-26499 GCA_964398415.1 uncultured Polyangiales bacterium
CGGCGGCGATCAGCCTGGCGCGAAGGACATCGTCGACACTGCGGTGGGAGCTGGCAGTTTCACGATGCTCGCCGCTGCGCTCGAGCAGGCGGGCCTCGTGGATGCGCTGAAGGGCGATGGCCCCTTCACCGTGTTTGCACCGACCGACGATGCCTTTGCGAAGTTGCCCGACGGCGTCCTCGACTCGCTGACCAACGAGCAGCTCGCGGAGATCCTCAAGTACCACGTGGTGGCGGCCGAGGTTCCCGCATCCGCCGTGACCGACGGCCCTGTGAGCATGCTGAGCGGCATCACCGCGTTCCTCTCGACTGCCGATGGCGTGAGCATCAACGGCGCGAACGTCACCATGGCCGACGTGGGAGCCTCAAACGGCGTCATCCACGTGATCGACACGGTCATCTTGCCGCCAAACCTGGTGGAAGCCGCTCAGCTCGCCGGTGGGTTCACCACGCTCGTGGGGGCCGTGTCGAAGGTGGGCCTCGCAGACGCGCTCTCCGCACCGGAGGCGGGCCTGACGGTCTTTGCGCCCACGGACGACGCATTCGCTGCCCTTCCTGACGGCACCCTTGCCTCTCTCACGGACGAGCAGCTGGCGAACATCCTCAAGTATCACGTGGTGGCCGGCGAGGTGCGTTCGACGGATCTGACCGAAGGCGACGTGACGATGCTGAACGACGGCACGGTATCCGTGACGCTCGACAGCGGCGTCGTCATCAACGACTCGAACGTGATCATCGCCGACATCGTGACCACGAACGGCATCATCCACGTGATCGACCAGGTCTTGCTTCCGTGAAGGAAGCGGGCGTAAACGCCCACGCTTTTGCGTGAGGTAGGGCTTGCCGGTGCTCCGCGCCAATCACGTGCTGGCAGGCTCTACCTCACGCGCTTTTTCGTTCTGACGCTTCGAGCTTCACGAGTCGATGGCCTGAACCCGATCGAGGTACGCAATGTTCAAGAACTTCTGGTACGCATGCGAGCTGGGCTCGGCCTTGACTGAGAAGCCGAAGCGCGTGCGCGCTCTCGGACAAGACCTCGCCATCTACCGCACGCGTGCCGGCAAGGCCGTGGCGCTGAGCGATCTGTGCATCCACCGCGGTGGCTCGCTGTCGATGGGACACGTTCAGGACGACTGCGTACGCTGCCCCTATCACGGCTGGAAGTTCGACGAGAGCGGCAAGTGTGTCGAGATACCCGCGAACGGCCCAGGCAAGGCCGTCCCCCAGCGCGCCCGCGTCGACGCGTATCCGACGGAAGAACGCTACGGCCTCGTCTGGGTGTTTCTCGGAGACTTGCCCGAAGCGGAGCGCCCGCCCATCCCGGTGTTCGAGGAGTTCGAGGACCCGAGCTTCTACCCGCTGTGGGGCATCTTCGACTGGAAGGCCAACTACGAGCGCGTGATCGAGAACGGCATCGACATCGCGCATGCCCCATGGGTGCACAAGAATACGTTCGGCAACGTCGAGCGACCGACGGTGGACGATTACGAGGTGGAGGGACAAGAGTGGGGCTTCAAGGCCCGCATCCCCCTCGAGTCACCACGTCGCAACATCTTCGGAAAGCAGACGGGGACGAAGGTGGTGCACACGGCCGTGGGGGTTCAACTTCCGCACGTGACCACGCTCGATCTCGACTTGCCCAACGGCTTCAAGATGCGCCTGTTCGACGCCAATCTGCCGGTCGACGAGCACCACACGCGCACCTTCTGGATCATGCTGCGCAACTTCTTTCCGTACCGCTGGGCCGATCCCATGTCCCGTCGCAGCGTGACGAAGATATTCCTGGAGGATCAGCCCTTCGTCGAAGCCCAGAAGCCCGAGCTCGTGCCGGACGAGCTGTCGGCCGAGCTGCACGTCAAGGCCGATGCGGCACAGCTCGCTTACCGAAAGCTGCGCCAGGAGGCCATCGATCGCGGGTTCATGCTCGAGCCGAGGCGCGACCCCAGCCGCTCCGAACGCGTGGAGCTCATCGCGAGCCCAGCACGACGCAAGGAAAATGCCCGCACCCTGTGGGTGTTCGACGAGCGAGGCGTGAAACGCTCACGAGACGCGGCTGAATGAGACAAGCGAGACAGGCTGTTCAGTAGCTGCCGCCAAGCTTTCTGTGGTCCCAGCTGATCTCGCGCACCGGCTGCACGCGAATTGCGACGCGCTTCTGGGCGCGCGCCCGAATCTGCCCTTCGACGGCAGTGCCCGCTGACTCGGGTTCGATCAGGGTGGTGCTATTCGAGATCTCGCACAGCTCGAGAAAGACGAGCTCTGTATCCTCGACGATCTCAGCCTCGCCCTCCACGGAGTAGCCGCGCAGCTCGGCGTAACTTGCGCCATCTTCGACGAGCACCGAGCACTTCGGATTGCGCTCGAAGTTCTTGACCTTCTGCGACTTCGCATAGGTGGCGAAGTGGAACTTGCCATCGATCAGCGCAAACCACATCGCTGTGAGCTGCGGGTAGCCCTCCTTGCCGATGGCCGCGAGCGTGCAGGCGTTCGGCTGGGCGAGAAAGGTGTCACGCTCTTCGGGCGTGAGCTTGATCTGATCGCGACGCTTCATTGCGCCTCGCCCTGTACGTTGATCTTGATGGTGGCGGAGAGTTTGTCGCCGTAGGACAGATGGGCGCCGTCCGCGAACTGCATGGTGACGGTGTGCTCACCGACGGGCAGGGCCAGCTCGGCCTCGGTTTGGCCGCCGCCGAAGTGGATGTGAGTGTCGTCCTTGGGCACGACCTTACCCATGGCCACGTGCTCACCGTCGACGATCAAGTGGTGGTGACCCGTGCCCTGCACCTGCTCGCCAGCGGGCTTCACGTCGAACCCTTCGACACCCATCTTGAAGGTGACCTTGACCTTGTCGCCCTCGAGCGGCCCTTTGATGAGGGCGCCGTCCTTCGGCTCGATGAAGAAGACGCGGGCGCCTGCGGGCGGCTCGACCACCGCGGGGGCCGCAGCCTGCGGCGCGGGTTGAGATCCGGGAGCCGCGGCCTGCTCGACAGCCTCCACCGCTTCACCTGCGCCCCCGGGCTGCTCCTCCGTCTTCTCGCAGGCCGCTCCGATCAGCGCGAGCACCGACAACAGGGTCGACATCGTTTGCTTGCTCATCTCGTTCGCTCCTTCCGTGCTGCAAGCGCAGTAGCACGCTCACGGATCGCGAGGAAGCTCGAACTCGGGCTGTCCAGCGCGGCGCCTGAGCCACTGCAGCGTGCGCGCCACCTGCTTCTTTCGCACGAGGCGCCGCTCGAAGGCGTGCTTGCCTGGGAAATCGAGCAAGCTCACGCCGACCAGGATGGTGAGCAGCCCCTGCCCTGGGAGCACCAACATCAGCACTCCCGCGACGACGAGCACGACCCCAAAGCCGTTGCGCAGGAGCGCACGTGCAAGCGACGCACCGTGGCGCCGAGCTCGCTTCGTCTGCACGAAGAAGTCCTCGGGTGCTCGCGCCACGAGCCACGGCAACGCAAACACCGAGACAGCAAGCGTGACAATCGACAGCACCGTGAGACCGGTGGCGAGCCAGGCGTGATCGCGCAGCAGGCTCCACATGCTTCGCTCAGCGCTACATGGAGATCGAGCCCTTGCGGAACTCGCTCTTGCCCAGGTGGATGTTGATCAACACGGGTGTGCCCGCGCGGGCGACCCGCTTGGCTTCGCGCAGGGTCTCTGCGAGTTGCTCCGGCCGCTCGACGAGAAAGCCCTTTGCCCCGAAGCCCTCGACGACCTTGTGGTAGTCGGTGCGCAGCAGCACGGTGCCCACGTCGTCCTCGAGCAACACGACCTGATCGCGCGCGATCTGCGTCCAGCCGGCGTCGTTGCCGATGACCGCGATCACGGGCAAGCCATGACGCACGAAGGTGTCGAACTCCATCAGCGTGTAGCCGGCAGACCCATCGCCATAGAGGATCCAGACCTCCGCGTCGGCGTTGTGCACCTTGGCCCCGAGCGCAAAGCCCGCTCCGACCCCAAGCGTGCCGAACGCGCCCGGATCGAGCCAAGAAAGGGGCCTCCTCGGCGCGGTGGTGTAGGAAGCGGTGGCCACGAAGTCACCGCCGTCCGCCACGAGCACGCTGTTGTCGTCGAGCGCCTCGTCGATCGCGAGGCATGCCGCGAGCGGGTTCACGTGCTCGGAGGCCTGTTGGGCGTCGACGCGAATCTGCGCCTCGCGCGCGTCGTCACGCTCGCGCAGAGTCTTGCGCCAGCTGTCGTAGGGCCCGAGCTTCGAGCCCGACGCCACGGCCGAGAGCGTGTCGAGAAAGACCGCCGGATCGGCCACCACCGCGAGCTGAGGACGGCGGTTTTTGCGGACGTCGTCGGGCGAGCGATTGACGGCGATGACCTTGGCGCGCGCGCCGATGCTCCGCCCGTAGTTGAGCCGAAAGTCGCAGGGCACGCCGAGCAGCACCACGAGATCGGCCTCCTTCAAGGCCTTGCTGCGCTCATGCCGAAACCACAGCGGATGCTTCTTGCCGAGCAGCCCGCGCGCCATCCCGGACAGATACACGGGCACGCCCAAGCGCTCGACGCTGCGCACGGTCTGATCGACGAGCTCGGGCGCGGCCGTGACCTGGGAGCCCAGAAGAAGCACCGGACGCTTGGCCTTCGCCAGCATCCAGAGCGCCTTCTTCACAGCGAAAGGCTCTGGACGCGCGCTCGGGACGACGATGCGTTCCTGGGGCGTCGCTGTGTCCTTGCCCGCGAACACGCGCATCAGGTGCGCGCGCAGGTAGCCCTTGAGCGCGAGATCGGGCAGCGTCTTGATGTCGCTCGCGGCCTTTTCGCCGTAGAAGCCGCGCACGGTTTCTTCGTCGTACAAGAGATCGACAGGCACCTCGACGAACACCGGACCCGGCACGCCTTCGAGGGCCGTGCGAAAAGCACGCTCCAGCGTCGGCACCAGGTTTTTCACGCGCGAGATGCTGGTGGCCCACTTGACGTGGGGTTGAAACAGGGCGAGCTGATCGATGTCCTGCAGGGCGCCGCGGTCGCGCAGCACCGTGGCTGTCGCGCCGCCGAGCAAGATCACAGGGCTCTGCGCGAGCTGCGCGTTCTTGATCGCAGTGATCGTGTTCGTGACGCCGGGGCCCGCGGTGACGGCCGCCACCCCGGGAATGCCCGACAGACGCGCGGTCGCGTCCGCCGCGAACACGGCCGTCGCCTCGTCGCGTACATCGACGACACGGATGCCCCGCCGCTTCGCGCCCACCAGGATCGGCGAGATGTGCCCACCGCACAGCGTAAACAAACTGCTCACACCCTGTTTGAAGAGCACTTCTGCGATGCGATCTCCGCCGTTCATGGCAACTCCTCTCGCGCACCGAGCACATGGCTGCTCGGGACGAAACAGGTAAACGTGCCCGTCATGACGGCCGTGCCGTCGCGGAGCACTTCGACCGACACCAAGCGTTTCTTCCCACTCGGCGCCTCTTCCTGGGCGCGGGCGACGAGCTCGTCCCCCACGACCACGGGTGCGTTGAACCGAACCTCGGCGCTTCCAAGCACCACGTTGGGCTCGCCCACCGCCAACATCGCCGCGAAATCAGCCAAGCCGAACACGAAACCTCCGTGCACGAGCCCGTGCTCATCCGCCCGCATTTCCTCGACGGCCGTCAACGTCACCACGGCTCGCCCCTCAGACAGCTCGCGCGGCACGCCACACAGCCGCGCGTTGATCGCCCCATGGGTCCTTTGCAGCATGGCGCGCAGCATACCCCAGCCGCGGCGTTCTGTTCGGGTAAGCGCGGACGAGCACGCACTTCACGGGTGCTGTCCCACGGGGAGCGCGGGCGCCATGCAGCTCTCGTGCATGCTGAAAAGATTCCGTGACCCGAAGCGGGCCGAACGCGCCACGTAGTCGATGGGTCTCGGTTCGTCAGATGCCCCCCACAAGAAACCCCGCGCATGTCCGTACGTCACGGGCATGAGCCGCATGCGAAGACAGCGATGTGGGAACGCAGCAAGGCTGTCCCACACGCGCTGCCGGTCGCGCACAAACTCGCAGAATAGCCTTGAATTCAAGGCGTTTTGAGCGCTCTTCGGATTGATTCGCAGGCACTTCGATGCGTATGATGAAACTGTTCTCTTCCACCCCGATATGACCACCTCCACGCGCGCGGCAGGGCGCTCCTTTCCCTGGTTCGAGTCGCGGGTCCTCGCGAGACGACCCCGGCGCTGGTTCGCCTTTGCGCTCGCGCTCGGGCTACTCGTCGCGCTCGTCCCAAGCGGGACGGCCCACGCCCACGCAGATCTCGACCGCGGCGTCGCGCACGCCGAAAACGCCGAGTTCGACTCGGCGCTGGCCGCGTTCAGCGCAGCCGAGGCGTCGGGCACTCTCGACCGTGACGAGCTCGTCGTGCTGCTGACGGAGCGCGCCCTCGTGCTGCACGCGCTGAAGCACGAAGAAATCCACGAAGAAGCCCTCAAGCGCGATCTTGCTCTCCTCGCGATGCTCGATCCCACGCTGACCCTGGGGCGCCGCGCACCACCTGCGCTCGCCGCCGCGTTCGATCGCGCTCGCAGCCAGCAGGGGGGCGCGCTGAAGCTCAAGGCTTCCTGTCGCCCCAGCCCCGTAGGCATGCAGATCAGCGCAAAGCCGAGCGGCCTCGACGACTCGAGCCTGGCCACGGTGCACGTCTACATGCGGCGCGAGGGTGAGCAGAGCTTCAGCCCGCTGCCGAACCTGTCGAACGACGTAGGCGCGAGCGAGGGCGACGACCTTCTTTACTACGCCGAGGTCGTGACCGCGGGCGGCGTCGTGATCGCGCGCGCAGGCAGCGAGACGAGCCCCCTATCCTGTCAGGCCCCCGACGCCGACGGTGCTGTCGCCGGTGCAGGTGGAAATCCCCGCCGCGACGGCGACCGCCGCCGCAAACTATGGTGGTGGATAGGCGCCGGAGGTGCCGTGGCACTGACCGCCGTCGCCATTACGCTGGTGGTGGCGCGTGACGACTCCTCCGGGAGCCAGACCGCCGTCGGGCAGCCCATGGTGACGTTCGAATGAGCGCGGCGCTGCCACTCTCGGAGGGCCAAGTTCATGGCTACGAGGGCCGCATGCTGGGGGGCTTTCGCCTAGCGCGCGAGATCGCCTGCGGTGGCATGGCGACCGTGTATCTGGCCCACAGGGTTCAGCACGCGGGCATCGGACAGGCCGCGGCCATCAAGGTCATTCATCCACACCTCGCGCGCGATCGCGACTTCGTCGACATGTTCCTCGACGAGGCGCGCATCGTGTCCTGCATCAACCATCCGAACGTCTGCCGTGTGCTCGACTTCGGCCACGCCGACGGCACGTACTACCTCGCGATGGAGTACGTCATGGGCGAGACCTGGTCGGAAGTGATCGCGCGCCTCAAGAAGGCGCCGGAAGCCGAAGACATGATCGCCCCCGTGCTCGCGCAAGTGCTCGCGCAAGCGTGCGAGGGACTGCACGCCGCCCACGAGGCTTGCGATGCGCAGGGAAACCCGCTGCACATCGTGCATCGCGACATCTCACCGCAGAACATCATCGTCGGCTACGACGGCAGCGTGCGGGTGCTCGACTTCGGCATCGCCAGCGCCGCAGAGAAGCTGCACACCACGCGCAACGGCACGATCAAGGGGCGCTTCGCCTACATGGCCCCCGAGCAGATGCGCGGGATGCCGGTGGATCGACGCGCAGACCTCTGGTCGCTCGGCGTGGTGCTGTGGGAAGGCCTCGGTCGCAAGCGCCTGTTCAAGCGCGACACCGAGGCCGAGACGGTGCTCGCCGTCACCCACGATGCTTTGCCCACACTCTCAGACTGTGCTCACTCGGTGCCGGGAGCCCTGCAGCGCATCACCGCACGCGCCCTCGAGCGCGAGCGCGACGCGCGTTTCTCCACTGCGCGTGAGCTCGGCCTCGAGCTGTCACGCTTCGCCACCAAGTCGCTCCTGCCTGTCGGCATGCCCGAGGTTTCGATGTGGATGCACCGGCTGTTCGCCGAGCGCATCGAGGTCAAACGCGCGTTGTTGCGCGAGGCTGCGCGGGCCGCCGAGGCCCAATCCTCTGCACCATCAGCGCGCCCCACGCACGGCGCCCGCCGGGCGCCCGAGCGCGAGCCGAGCCAAACGGTTCAGAAGCCCATGGTCTTCGACCTGCCGATCGAGGACGGCGTCGTACCCTCGATCAGCGCCGTCCGAGGGGTCTCGCGCCGCACACGTTCGTGGAACTGGCTCTCCATCGCGCTGGCCGCGGCCATCAGCCTCGCGCTGGTGACGCTGACGGCCCTGCTGCTCACGCCCGACAAGGCTGAGACCGCGAAGGACGTCGCCGCGCTCGCCACGATCCACGAGCCCGCGCGCCGCGCGAGTGTGCCGATGCCAAGCGCCAGCCACGCAGGCGCAGGCGCGCCCAAGGCAAACGCCCCAGGGCACGAGGCCGCGCACGAAGAAGGCGAGGCCACCCCGGCCCCCGACGAAGCACCACCCGCAGCGCCACATGTCTCAGACGAACCCGAAGCCAGCGCGGCGCCAGACCAAGCCCAACCGCGTACCGCGACGCGACGCACCGAGCCCGTGCGCACAGGCACCGTTTCCATCGCAACCCCAGGCGGCTGGGCCGAGGTGTATCTCGGCGCGCGCAAGCTCGGTACGACGCCCGCGCAGCTCAAGCTGCCGGCGGGAGTACGCATCCTCAGGCTGAAGCCCTTTGGCCGGGGTCCCGAGATCACGCGCCGCATCTCGGTCGAGCCCGGCAAGCCCACACGCTTGAAGATTCCGCTCTAGCGCGAGCCGTAGCCGCTAGCGTCGTGAGCGCGCGCGCGTCCTTAAGGCCTCGCAGCGCGCTATAGCTGCGGCCATGTCGAGCGTGACCCTGGGCCTTGTGTATGCGGTGCTGGCAGCGCTCTCCTGGGCCGTGGGGGTCGTGCTGTGGAAGAAGGCTGGCACGGCCTTCGACCCGGTCGCGCTGAACGTGCAGAAGAACACGCTCGCCCTCGTGCTCGTGCTGATCTCCGCGTTCGTCGCAGGCGCGAGCCCCGGCGACGCCACGTTCCGCGAGTACGTCGTGTTGCTCGCGAGTGGGGCCATCGGCATCGGCCTCGCCGACACGCTGCTGTTCGCGTGCCTGCGGCTCACGGGGGCCACCTACCAGGCCATCGTCGAGACCACCTACAGCCCCGCCGTCGTGCTGTTGTCGTTCTTCATGCTGGGGGACGTGCTCGCGGTGGGCGATGCCATGGGAGGAGCCCTGGTGCTCGCGGGGGTGCTGCTCGCGGGGCTGCAGCGAGATCCCCTGGCGCCGCCCCTGCCGACGCGCCTGCGCGGGCTCGCCTACGGCGCCACGGCCACTCTTCTCATGGCCTTCGCGATCGTGTGGATCAAGCGCACCGTGGAGGCTCGCGACGTGCTCTTCGTGAGCAGCGTGCGCATCGCAGGCGGCCTATTTTCGCTCGTGATCGTGAGCCTGTTCAGCGCGGCGGGTCGCGCATCCCTACGCTCGGCGTTTCAACCGAGCCCCGCGCTGCGCTTCTCGCTGCCCGGCGCCGTGATCGGCACCTACCTCGGCATTCTGTTCTGGATCGCTGCGTTCAAGCATGCGCCTGCGGGCGTCGCGGCCTTGCTCAACCAGACGAGCACCCTGTTCATCGTCGTGCTCGCCGCCATCTTCCTCAAGGAGCGCCTCACGGCCCGGGTGGCCACGGCCGTGGGCCTCGCGCTCACCGGCAGCGTGGTGGTGCTGCTCGGCTCGCGGTGAATCGCGCGAAAGCGAGCCCTTCAACGCTGCTCTTTCGCGTGGGCGATGGCCGCGAAGATCAGCTCGGCCACGTGCTCGTCCGAGAGCGTGTAGTAGACGTGCTTTCCGACCCTGCGCCGCTTGAGCAGGTGCTCCGAGCGCAGTGTGCGCAGCCGCTGCGAGATCGTGCTCAGCCCCTCGCCGGTGGCCTGCGCCAGCTCGGTGACGCAATACTCGCCGCCCGCGAGACGCTCGAGCAAAGACAGCCGCGCGCTGTCGCCGAGGGCGCGAAAAAGCTGAGCGGCACGCTCGATCACGAGCGCTGACGACCTGCCCTCGGGCACCTCCCGCCCGTGCGGCTCGTGCTCGCACTCGGCCGCCTCTGCGGGGGGCTTCTTCGCCGCCACGCGGAGTCAGACCTTCGTCGGGATGACGTGCAGCAGACGCTCGCGTTCGTGCTGCTGAAAGAGGCGCGCGCGCTCGGCCGCCTCTCGCGTGAACTGCGCGTAGGCCGCCTGGTACTTCGTCACGCGCGTGCGGGCCAGCTCGAGCAAGCGCTTGAGCTCGTCGCGCTCGGCGCGCGGTGCCGTTTCGAGCGCGGCTTCGATCTGCTTCACGACCAACTCGGCGCGGCCCTCGGCCTCGAGGGGGGTGTCCTTGGCGAACATCTGCGCCTGGGTCAGGGCCCTCTGCATCCTCTCCACGACTTCGCTCATCTTTCCGTGCCTCCGGCCAAACCTTGGGTAGCCGCAAAGCGAGTTGACGGCAACGTAGAACACGTTCTATGTGTCTGACATGCCCTTCGCGCAGATCCAGGACAACCGCCTCTATTACGAAGACACGGGTGGCGACGGCCCCGCCGTCATCTTCAGCCACGGCTTTCTGCTCGATCACAGCATGTGGCGGCCCCAGGTGGACGCCCTGCGTGACCGCTACCGCTGCATCACCTGGGACGAGCGCAGTCATGGCATGAGCAGTGTCTCGGGCCCCTTCAGCCACTGGGACGCCGCCCGCGACTGCCTCGGTATCCTCGACCACCTCGGCATCGAGCGAGCCGCGCTGGTGGGGCTCTCTCAGGGGGGGTTTCTTTCGTTGCGGGCTGCCCTCACGGCCCCGGAGCGGGTCTCGGCGCTCGTACTGATCGACACCGCTGCCGGCGTCGACAGCGACGAGGTGCGCGCGGGCTATCACGCCATGCACCGGCGCTGGCGCGAGGAGGGCCCGGTCGGAGAGGTCGCGACGATCAACGCGGAGCTCATCTTCGGGCCTGACTACGACTACTCCCATTGGGTGGCAAAATGGCAATCGAAGCCACCGCAAAACCACGACATTGCCTGGGAAGCCGTGATCGGACGGGACGACGTCTCCGCGCGTCTCGGCGAGATTCGGTGCCCGGCCCTCATTTTCAACGGAACCCTCGATCAGGCATTCGACATGACGGTGGCGCGTGGTATCCGTGATGGGCTGGGGAACGCGAAGGGCCTGTTGGCGGTCGAGGGGGCGTATCATTGCCCCTCGGTCACTCACCCTGAGCAAGTCAACGGGCCGCTGCGCCGCTTTTTGGATGAGCACGCCTGATCCAAAACAAGTTGCACACCCCAAAGTCGTGCTCTACATTGCGGCGCCCTAACGAGGAGTGTTCATGTCCACGCTCGGAAAGATTGCTACCAACGAAAATCGCAAGAAGCTCGTGCAGAAGTTTGCAGCGAAGCGGGCGGCGTTGAAGGCGATCATCCGCGACCCCAAGACGTCCGAGTCCGACAAGGACAAGGCGCAGATGGCTCTGAACAAGCTCCCGCGTAACTCGAACGCGAACCGCATCCGCAACCGTTGCGCCCTCACGGGCCGGCCGCGCGCGTACTACCGCAAGTTCGGCTTCTCCCGCATTGCACTGCGCGAGAAGGGCCTGGCAGGAGAGATACCTGGGCTGACCAAGTCCAGCTGGTGAACGCGACGACGACGGACGCGGCTCTCGGGGGAGGTGGCCGCGTCATCTCGTCTCGCATTCGGGGGCGCGCTTTCGGGCGCGCCCCTTTTTTTACGTTCGCTCGCCGCAGAGCCGTCGCAGAGAGCTTCAGTAGCCTGAGAGCGTTGCGTAGCGCGCGCGGTGGTAGTTGGCGTCGCCCAAGCAGAGCTCTGTCACCCGGGCTCGCTTGTAGTAAAAGCCGATGTCGTGCTCGTCGGTGACACCGATGCCGCCGTGCATCTGAATGGCCTCGGCCGTCACGCGCACGAACACGTCGCTCATGCGGGCCTTGGCGATGCTCGCAGCCCGAGTCACGTCGCCGCGGCCTTCATCGACGGCGCATAGGGCGTCCATCACCACCGAGCGGCCCAGCTCGAGCTCGGCGTAGAGGTCGGCGGCTCGATGCTTGAGCGCTTGGAAGCTGCCGATCGGCACACCGAACTGACGCCGGGTCTTCAGGTAGTCGAGCGTCATCTCGAACGCTGCAAGGGCGCTGCCCAGCATCTCCGCGCTGAGCGCGATGCAGCCGCGATCGAGGACGTGCTCGAGCACGTCGGCGGCACCATCGAGGGGCCCGACGAGCGCGTCGCGCGCGACAGACACGCCGTCGAGCGTGAGATGGGCCGCGCCGCGACTGTCGACCATGCCGAGCCGCTCGGTCGACACACCACGCGCTGTCCGATCGACCAGGAACAGGCTGAGCCCCGCGCGTTCGTCGCGGGCGCCCGCTGTGCGTGCGACCACCAGCAGCTGGTCTGCGACGTGCCCATCGAGCACGAAGCTCTTCTTGCCGCGCAGCATGAAGCCCTCGCCCGAACGCTCCGCGCGCGTCTCGCAGAAGAACGGCTGGTGCCGGGGACGTTCGTCGATCGCGAGCGCGAGCAGCTCTTGCCCCGCTGCCACGCGAGACAAGACGGCGCGCTGGGCCGGATGGCCCGCTCGCAGCAACGCCTCCGCGGAGAGCACCACCGTCGACAAGAGCGGCGTCGGCACGAGCAGCCGCCCGAGCTCTTCCATCACCAGGCCGAGCTCGGCATACCCGAGACCCGAGCCGCCTAGCTCCTCGGGGAGTGCAAGCCCCACGAGGCCGAGCTGAGCCAGCTCGCGCCACAGCCCGCGGTCGAAGTGGTCTGGATTGGCTTGGTCGCGTAGCGCGCGCAGCGCCGAGACGGGTGAACGTTCGCGTACGAGCTCGCGCGCCGTGCGCACGAGCATGCTGCGATCTTCGTTGAGCTCGATGGTCGCCATGGCGTCTCCTCAGTCCGGTAAGCCGAGCACGCGCTTGGCGATGACGTTGAGCTGGATCTCGGCCGTGCCGCCCTCGATCGAGTTGGCGCGCGATCGCAGCCAGGTGGTGGTGGTCTGAAGCTCGCTGTCCGAGAAGTGCGCCGGATCTTCGAAGCCGCAACCTGAGAGGCCCATCAAGCGCACGCGCAGATCCTGCCTGCGCTTGTTGAGCTCGGCGTAGTAGTACTTGAGGATCGACGCTTCATGGCCTGGCCCCTTGCCGCGCTGCATGGCCTGCATGACGCGCTCGTTCGTCAGCTCGTGGGCGCGCTGGTCCATGGCGATGTGGGCCATCTCGAGACGCAGGGCTTGGTCGGGCAAGACTCCCTCGGGAGCGGCGAGGTACTCGCGTGCCACCGATTCGAGGGAGGCCTCATAGCCTGCGATCTTCACGCGCTCGTTCTGAGCCGCGATGGTCGTGCGTTCGTGGGCCAGCAGGTGCTTGGCGATGTCCCAGCCCAGGTTCTCGTCACCCACGCGTTGATCGACGGGCACCCGCACCCCATCGAGAAACGTCTCGCAGAAGGGCGAGCCACCGCTGATGAGCTTGATGGGGCGCGTCGACACGGAAGGGCTCTGCATGTCGATGAGCAGCATGCTGATGCCGAGGTGCTTGGGCTGAGTGGGGTCGGTGCGCACGAGGCAGAACATCCAGTCGGCCTTGTTGGCGTAGCTCGTCCACACTTTCTGGCCGGTGACCACGTAGACGTCGCCCTCACGCACCGCGCGCGTCTGCAGGCCGGCCAGATCGGAGCCGTAGCCGGGCTCGCTGTAGCCCTGGCACCAGCGCACCTTGCCCTGAACGATGCCGGGCAGATGTTGTCGCTTCTGCGCTTCGGTGCCGTAGCGCAAGAGCACGGGGCCGATCATGCCGAGACCGAACACGCCGAGGATCGGTGGGCGGCAGCCGAGACGGATCATCTCCTCCCAGAAGATCGTGCCCTCGGCATCGCTGAGCCCCGCGCCGCCGTACTCCTTGGGCCAGGTGGGCGCGGTGTAGCCCTTGTCGACGCAGCGCTCGAGCCACTCTTTTTGGCCCGGCAGAAAGGGTTCGCCGCCCCAGAAGAACTCGTGCTCACCCGCGAAAGGCTTTCGCATCTCGGGCGGGCAGCTCGCTTCGAGCCAGGCGGCGATCTCGCGACGAAACGCTTCGAGGTCAGCCATGTTGTCCGTGTATCAGAAGTCCAAGTACTTGATCGAGCACGAACGCGACGTCGGATGGGCTTGGCACGTGAGCACGTAGCCCTTCTTCTTCTCGTCGGCTGTGAGCGCATCGTCTTCGGTCATGTGGGCCGAGCCCTCGACCAGCCGCGCGACGCAGGAGCCGCAGAAGCCCTCTTCACACGAGTAGGGTGCATCGAGCCCCGCATCGAGCACCGCCTTGAGCAGGCTCTTGCCGGCCGCGTAGGGCACGTCGTAGCTCTTGCCCGAAAGCTCGACACGCACGAGCTCGGGCAGCTCAGCCCCCGCCGGAAGATCGACGTCCTTGCCCTCTGGCCTCGGATCCGCGGGCGAGACGAAGCGCTCGATGTGCACGCGTCCCTCGGGCACGCCGATCGCCGTCAGGCCCCTCTCGACGGTGTCCATGAAGCCCTGGGGCCCGCACAGAAAGTACTCGGCGTCGGAGCTGGGTCCGACCAAACGTCCGATGTCGCCAATGCGCAAGAAGCCATCGACGTTGTCGAGCCTCGGGATCAGACAGAACCGTCCTGGATGGGCCTTCGCGAGCGCCGCGAGCTCGGCCGCGAAGATCACCGACTGGGCATTGCGGTTGGCATAGACGATCGTGACCTTGCGCTGGGTCTTCGCGAGGGCGCTCTTCGCGAGCGAGATGATCGGCGTGATGCCACTGCCACCTGCAAACAGCACCATGTGCTCGGCCTCGTGGCTCATCACGAAGCGGCCGTCGGGTGGGAGCACGAGCAAGGTGTCACCGGGCTTCAGCGCATCGTTGATCCAGTTGGAGATGCGTCCACCCTCCACGCGCTTGATCGTCACCTTGTGCTCGGTGTCGACGTCGGGAGAGCTGGCGAGGGAGTAGCAGCGCTTGAGCACGACTCCGTCGTAGGGCACCTCGAGCGTCAAAAACTGCCCCGCCTGGTAGGCGAACACCTCGCGCAAAGGCTCGGGAATCTCGAACACCACCGAACAGGCATCCTCGGTCTCGCGGATGACCTGGGACACGCGCAGCCGGTGATAGGTGTGCTTGAGCGACTTCGGGTCGAGGGTCGACATGGCCAGGGCGGTCTCCGTGCTCTGCATCATTGCCTCCCCCGCGCCGACACGCCACGGCGCCCAAAGTGAAACACGTTCTACTTACATCAGGTGTACATGAAACACGTTTCACTCGCAAGATCCACCCGGTCCACGACGACGCAAGAAGCCGTGGGGTACGAGCGCGTCCGCTCCGCTTGCACCGCGCGCCAACGGCGCCAGGATGCCGGCATGAAGTCGATCGACGACAAGGTGGTGGTGATCACCGGTGCAGGCTCGGGCATCGGCCGCGCGCTCGCCGTGCAGTGCGCCGGGCGCGGCGCGCGGCTTGCGCTCTCCGATCTGAGAGAGCGCGAGCTCGATGACACGCGGCGTCTCGCTGAGGCCAAGGGTGCGCGCGTCTTCACCCGCCCTCTCGACGTCTCCGACCGCGGGGCCCAGCACGCCTTCGCAGAAGCGGTGCATGAGGCCCTCGGCCCCGCAGACGTGTTGATCAACAACGCGGGCGTGTCGCTCTCCGAAACCGTCGAGCGCATGCGCCCGGAAGACTTCGCCTGGGTGATGGACGTGAACTTCTGGGGCGTGGTGCACGGCACGAGCGCGTTCCTCGGACAGCTCAAGAGCCGGCCCGAGGCCCACATCGTCAACCTGTCGAGCCTGTTCGGCCTGATCGGCGCGCCCACGCAAGCGGCCTACAACGCGAGCAAGTTCGCCGTGCGCGGCTACAGCGAGAGCCTACGCCAAGAGCTCTCGAGCACACGGGTGCGCGTGACCTGCGTCCATCCGGGCGGCGTGCGCACCAACATCGTGCGCTTCGGCAAGCACTACACGAGCGAGACGGGAAGGCCCATCGACCTCGAGCGGCAAGCGGCGCGCTTCGAGCGCGCAGCGCGCACCACGCCGGACGAGGCCGCGCGTCAGATCATCGAGGCCGTGCTGCAACGGAGCCCGCGCCTGTTGATCGGCAGGGATGCGCGCGCCCTCGATCTCGTGCAGCGCCTCTTGCCTGCGCACTACGACAAGCTGCTCACCCTCATCATTCGCCTCGACCCCACGTGAGCGAGGCCATCGCAGCGCTCATGCGACGCGCTCGACGCGTGCAGCGACGTGCTTGTGCCACGGCGTGCCCACGAACGGGTCTCGATCTTCGCTCGCGGTGAGCTCGTTGGGCGCAACTCCCGCCACGAATCCAGCGTCGCTCGGATAACCCACACCAAGGCCGTTCGGCAGCGCGATGTGGCCCCGCTGCATGGAGTCGGTGGCCTCGACCGCGACCATGACCGATCCTCGCTTGGTGCTCAAACGAACACGGTCGCCCGAGGCGACACCGAGCTCGGCCAGGTCGAGCGGATGCATACGCAGCGCTCCCTGGGCATCATGCTTGCGCCATGCAGGGTCGCGAATGATCGTGTTGGCCGTGAACGAGCGGCGCTCGCCCGCCGAGAGCACGAACGGGAACGCGCCATCGCGCGCAGGCGCAGGCTCTGCGAGCAGTCGCTCGAGCGCCTCGAGCATGTCCGGAAGCGCCAAGTGCGCCTTCTTGTCGGCCGTGGCGATGCGATCGAGCACCTCTTCCCAGGCGTCGACTGCGAACACCACGCCTGAGGGCGAAGCAACCATCGCCTCGAACAACGCTCGCGCCGCAGCGAGCGGTGGACCGGCGAAGCCGGCACGGGCAAGCGAGCGTCCGCTCTGCATCGCGAGCTTGAGCGCAAGGCCGAGCAGCACGGCCCCTTCGCGCAGCGGCTCGGGCACACTCAAGGTGCGATAGAGCAACACGGGCGCCTGTGCACCGAGCCGCGGATCGGTCATGACGCGTGCCGCGAGGGCCTGGGCGTACACATCCGGTCCCTTGGCAGCGGCTTGCCGCAGCGGCGAAAGGTCCGCCTCGGTCACCGCGCCGAGTGCCTCGACGAGTCGCGCGTGGATCTCGGCCTCCGGCAAGGGGCCTTGGATCGGCTCGAGCAGACGCGCCCGCAGATGGAAGGTGTTGTGTGGGAAATCGAAGTTGAAGAAGGTCGCCTCGGCCTTCTCGAACTGCGTGCACGCCGGCAAAACGTAGTGGGCGAGGCGCGCCGTCTCCGTCATCGCGACGTCGATGACGACGAGCGTATCAAGCGCGCGCAAGGCTTCGCGCATGCGCTGCGAGTCCGCCAAGGAATGGGCCGGATTGGCCGCCTCGACCAGCATCGCGCGATAGCGCTTGGGATGGTCCGTGAGGATCTCGTCCGCGATGACATTGCACGGCACGAGGCCGCTCACGATGCGCGCCCCGACGACGGGGCTCGTCTGCTTCGATTCGCCGCCCCACAGCGGAACCACCGTCGTGGGGATGAAGTGCGTTCCCTTCTTGCCGAGGTTGCCCGTGAGCAGGATCAGCAGCCGATGCAGGTAGCTCACGAGCGTAGAGCCCACGTTCATCTGCACGCCGAGGTCTTCAAAGCTGGCGAGCGCCTTGGCCTGGCCGATGACGCGCGCGGTGCGACGCACGAGCGCTTCGTCGATACCGGCGCGCGCCGCGCACTCCTCGACGGAGATGCGGCGCAACACCTCCAGCACCTGGTCCGCCCCGACCGTATGCGCGCGCAGGAACGCGTGGTCGACGAGGTCCTCCTGCACGAGCACCCCGAGGAGCGCGCTGAGCAAGAACGCGTCGGTGCCGGGACGAACCTGGAGATGGATGTCGGCGAGCTCTGCAGTCTCGGTGCGACGCGGATCGATCACGATCAGCGTACGAGCGGGGTCCTTGGAGATCTCCTTCAGCGTCACGCGTGCGCGCGGGATGGAGTGCGAATGCCACGGATTTTTGCCGAGGAACAGGCCCACATCACAGTGCTCGAAGTCGGCGCGCGTGGGCGAGCCGAGCATGCGGTCCGAGATCCAGAATTCGCCCGTCTTCTCCTGCGCGAGCGCGCTAGACCGAAAGCGTGAACCGAGTGCACGGCGGGTCGCCGTCGAGTAGGCGCCGGGCAGGTGATTGCCCTGGCCACCGCCTCCGTAATAGAAAATGGTGTCGCCGCCGTGGCTGTCGCGCACGCGCGCGAGCCGCTCTGAGACCTCACGAATGGCGGTGTTCCAATCGATAGGCTCGAAGGTGCCATCGGGCCGCCTGCGCAGCGGAGTCGTGAGGCGGTCGCGGCCGTGCTGGTACAGGTCGAGTCGGTGGGGCTTCTCGCAGGCGTAACCCTTGGACGAAGGGTGGCGCTTGTCGCCGCGGATACGCACGAAATGCCGGCCGTCTGCGCCGCCGAGCTCGATCTCGAGCCCACAGTTGCACTCACACAGGATGCATGCCGTCGGTTTCCATGTGCTCGCTTCGGTCATGGAAACAGCCTGGCCAGTATGGTTGCTTCATGCAACCATATTTCGACGAGGCGATGTGAAACGAAACCCCGAACGAGAGCACTGCTCCGTGGCCCAGGCCCTCGAGATCCTCGGAGACCAGTGGACGCTGCTGATCGTGCGCGAGGCCTTCTTCGGCACGCGGCGCTTCGCAGACTTCGAGTCCCGCCTCGGCATCGCCAAGAACGTGCTCACCCATCGACTCTCCCTACTCACAGGCCGCGGGGTGCTCGAACGCGTGGACGTGGGCCAGCACGGCACGCGCTTCGAGTACGTGCTCACGCCCATGGGTAAGGATCTCGCAACGGTGATGACGGCGCTGCGCCAGTGGGGCGACCGCTGGATCTTCGGCCGGGGCAAAGAGCCGCTGATCGCCATCGATCGTCGCACCGGCCGCCCTATCCCGCGCGTACGGATCCTGGACGAAGCGGGTCAACCGCTGCGCGGTCGCGACATGGAGCTGCGCCCAGGCCCGGGCGCATCGAAGGCCGGACGACGACCCTAACGGTCAGATGGGGGCACTCCGCGCGAGCTCGCCGCGCGGCGTGCGCACGAAAAACAGCCAAAACCACACCGCCGCCAGGGCCGTCGACAACGCGACCGCGTTGAACAACGCAGGAAACGACAGGATCTGACGCTCGAGCAAGAGCCCGCCCGCGGAGGCGAGCAAGAACACCGTGCCCGTTTCGGAGAACTGCATGAAGCCCGAGATGTGGGGGCGGTAGTGCTCCTCGACGATCTCCATCGCGTATTGGGTCTTGGCCGCGCGCGCCATCTGCGAGAAGCCGATCAACAGCGCATACCCCGCGCCCGCCGCGAGAAAGTGCGGAATCGTCGACACCACCGCGAGCCCGAACGACATGCCGAGCGTCGTGAGGATGAAGGTCCAAGCCAGGCCGAGCCGTACGATCAGGATCGGCGTCGTGAACACGGCGAGGGCCGCGACCAGCTGACCGTAGCTCAAGAGCACGCTTACGGTTTGGGTGTCGAGCCCGAGGTCGGTGGCCATGTAGACGTTCTGGAACACGCGTCCAATGCCCTCCCCCGAGACGTCGAAGATCATCACCACCACCATCATCGCGATGATCAGCGTGGGCACGGGCCCTGCGGGGGTATGCGCGCTCGTCGACGCGCCGTGTGCAGCGCTCGCGCCGCGCTCCTTTTCGATGGCGAGCAGCGAGACGAGGGCCCCGAACATCAGAAAGCCGGACACCGCGAGGGTGATCGCGAGCGCACGCGCCGAAGCCTCGTTTGAGCCGGAGAGCAGCGTCGCGAGCTCACCCGACAGGAGCGTGCCGACCATGCCCCCGACGGGCACGAGCCCAAGGTGCCCGGCAAAGCCGTAGGCGCGCTTCTCAGGCGCGATGCGGCTCGCCATGAAGGGCCAGATGTTGACCGCGTAGAGCGTGATGCCCCCCGAAGCCACCATCAGGGTCGCGGAGAGCCAAGCGACACTCGGCGTCTGTCCGAGGAGAGTCGGCAAGGGGAAGGTCACCTGACCGAGCACCACGAGCGAAACGCCGAGCGCGGCGCAGTTGCGGATGCCTCCCACCCTGCGCACCACGGGCCCACTGACGAGCGCGAGCATGGCCATGCCGATGTAGAACGCTCCGTTGAGGCCGCCGATCACGTCCTTGCCGAAGCCGAGCTTCAACAAGTAGAGGTTCATCAGCGCGCCGTAGGTGCCCCCGAACATGGTGCAAAAGCCCGTGAGAAAGGCGCTGATCAACCACAGGCGCACATCGCGGCCCAGGTGGACGAGGTAGAAACGAAAGAACAGCGGCGCGAACAGGGCCACGATGCCCAGCACTACGAGCGCGTGCAGATCGCCCATGAATCCTCCGAGGTAGCGCGTCGCTTCGCTTGTACACCAAGTATGAAACGCGTTCTACATCTCGTCGCAACGGTGCCGCGGTGCCTACGCTGCCCGTGCTAACGTGCTCAGGTGTCGCGTTTTGCGCCCTACGAGCCTGATTCCAGCGCGCGACATTCGGGCGCGTTCGGGTTCTCCATTCGCGCGCTGATCGCCGACGACGTCGAGGCACTCTCCACACTGATCGCCGAGCGCGAGCAGCTCGACCCGATCCAGGTGCGGCTTCGATTGCGCCGCGAGCTGCACGAAGCCTCACCCGAGCGGGCCTTGTTTGCCGCGGTGCAGGGCACGGCGCTGCTCGGCTTTGCGCGCGTCGCCCACTGGGATGAGCTGCGACTCTTGTCGGCCCACCCTGCTCCTCCTGGCTTCTACCTGCTCGGCGTGCTCGTGCGTCCGGACGCCCAACGCCGTGGCGTGGCCCAAGCCCTCACCCGCGCCCGCTTCGACTGGCTGAAGGGCAAAACACACGAGGTCTTCTACTTTGCGAATGCGCGAAACCGCGCCTCGATCGCCCTGCACGAACGCTTTGGCTTCGAGCGCATGCAGGGCCACTTCGAGCTACCTGGCGTGAGCTTCGAGGGCGGCGAGGGTCAGCTGTTTCGAGCGCCCGTCCCTGCGTAGCAGTCGAGCACGGGCACGAGCACGAGCACGCAGTCGCTGCTGGCTTAGATCACGCCTGCCTCTCTCAGGGCCGCGAGCCTTCCCTCGCTCAGGCCGAGCAGGCCTCCGTACACCTCGTCGTTGTGCTGGCCGAGGCTCGGCGCGAGCGTGCGGGTCGCGCCCGGCGTTTCGCTCAAGCGCGGGACGAGCGCGGGGATCTCGAGCGGCGTGCCATCGGGCAGGGCGATCTGCTCGAACATCTTGCGCGCGCGATACTGGGGATCTTTCGCGATGTCGGCCACGCTGTAGATCGGGCCCGCCGGCACTTCGGCGTGCTCGAGCGCAGCGAGCACCTCGTCGAACGAGTGCTCGGCCGTCCACGCTTCGATCGCGGCGTCGATCTCGGCCTCATGCTCGACGCGACCCGGATTGTGCAGCAGGCGCGCGTCGTCAGCCAAGTCGGAGCGCCCCGCCGCGCGCATCAAGCGCTGAAAGATGCTGTCGCCGTTGCCCCCGATGATCACGTACTTGCCGTCGCGACAGCGGTAGGTGTTGCTGGGCACGATGCCAGACAGCTTCGCGCCCGAACGCTCGCGCACGTGACCGAACATGTCGTACTCGGGCAGGAGGCTCTCCATCATGTTGAACACGCTCTCGTAGATCGCCGTGTCGACCACCTGCCCCTTACCCGTCAGGTCACGGTGGCGCAGCGCCATCAGCGTACCTATCACCGCGTGCAGACCCGCGAGCGAATCCCCGAGACTGACGCCTGTTCGCACGGGCGGGCGATCGGCGTCACCCGTGAGGTAGCGAAGGCCGCCGATGCCCTCGGCCACGCTCGCAAAACCCGGGCGCTTGGCGTAGGGCCCGTCCTGACCGAAGCCCGACACCCGCACCATCACGAGCCCAGGGTTGTCCTGTGCGAGCGCGTCGTAGCCAAGCCCCCACTCTTCCATGCGCCCGGGACGAAAGTTCTCGATCAGGACATCGCACTTCTTTGCCAGCTTGCGCAGCAGCCGACGCCCCTCGTCCTTTCGCAGATCGAGCGTCACCGACTTCTTGTTGCGTGCGAGGCTGTACCACCACAGCGAGGTGCCCTGGTGCAGCTTGCGCCAGCTGCGCATCGGATCACCGCCGTTCGGCGGCTCGACCTTGATGACCTCGGCGCCGAAGCCCGCCAGCATGAAACCTGTGAAGGGGCCCGCGATCAACTGGCCGAGCTCGAGCACGCGCACGCCGTGTAACGCACCTTCTCGTGTCATGGGCACGTTATAGCGCGCGGCTCAC
Source organism: uncultured Polyangiales bacterium (assembly GCA_964398415.1). Classification (GTDB taxonomy): domain Bacteria; phylum Myxococcota_A; class Polyangia; order Polyangiales; family DASUME01; genus DASUME01. The sequence goes on from CAYNOM010000011.1 coordinate 22,248, forward strand.
TCGGCGGGACCACGCGCATGCTGCAGCGCTTCGGGCCACTCGCGCCGCGGAAGCTCCACCCGCGGGCTGTCGACCTTGGGCGACTCGGGTGGGCTCTCGATGGCGAGCGCGTGCGGCGGATAGAACTGTCGCACGTACTTACGAAACATCATGATCTGGTTGTCGCCGTCGCACAAAAGCGGGCGCTCGCGAAAGACCTTGTTCTCCCAGATCGGGATGTCGGCCTGAAGTTGCCGCTCGCTGTCTTTGGCTGCGCTGTCGCGCATGCCGAGGGCGACTCGCTTTGCCTTCTCGACCGGCCACTTGTCGCTGCGAATCTCGGTGCGCAGGCTGAAGCAGAGCTCGGTGTGCTCTTCGTCGATCGGCGTGGAGGTGGCGAGCTGAATGAAGTGCAGATCGCCCATCACCTCCTCGGCCACGCCGTAGCCGAGGCCGTGTCCTTCGAAGTCGAGCACCACGGTGGCCGTGCGTCCGGGGTGGCCGTGCTGGCCGAGCTCGAAATCGCTCGTGGCCACTCCCTTGATCAGGGGCCCCTCCGTCCAGGCCTTGATCTGCGAGCTGATGGCGCGATGTACGTGCACGAAGTGCGGGTTGTCGACGATGTTCTCGCGAAACTCTTGGCAGTGCATTCGCGCAACAAAGGTGACGCGATAGGGCGCGGTGAAACGCTCAGGATCGAGGTAGCCCTCGATCTCGGGGATCTTCCATTCGCCCGGCCCTCTGCCCTCCGGATCGTGCCACGCGAGGATCACGCCGTTCTTTTCGTCGAGCGTCCATGCGCGCGTGGAGGCGCGCGGCGGGATCTTCGACGCATAGGGGATGTGCTCGCACACACCCGACTTCCCGAACTCCCAGGCGTGAAACGGGCAGCGCAGCCGCTCGCCCTCCACCCTGCCGCCGTGGCCGAGGTGGGCGCCGAGATGCGGACAGAAGGCATCGAGCAACACCGCCTCGCCCGAGGTCGTGCGGTACAGCACCAGGTCTTTGCCGAAGTACTTGAGGGGCTTGACGTCGCCCGCGGCGAGTTCGTCGGAGTAGCCCACGCAAAACCAGCCGCGCGGATAGGGCGGAAAGGGATAGCGATATCCGAGATGGGTCTCTTTCATGGCTCACGCTCCCCGCTCACAGCTGAACCCGTGCTTCGGGCACAGCTTCGTTTCCGCTCTGCCTGAGATAGAACTGCGCGGCCCAGCGCCGGTACTTCATGAAGTCGCCGTCGCCTTGGGCGAGCTGCGGCCGTTCGCGGTAAATCTTGGCCTGCCAGATATCGATGTCCTGGTTGAACAGGCGAATCGTCTCGTCGTTGGTCGCGTGCAGGATGCGCCGCGTGAGCTCGTCGTTCTTGATTTTCTTCACCAGCGTCGTGAAGCGCACGTGCACGGTGTCTTCGTCGATGGGCGTATACATCAGGATCTGACTGTTCTCGATGCCGCCGGGGTTTTCGGTGTGCACGACCCCGAAGCTTATCCCCGTGAAGTGCCACTCGAGCTTCGCGGCAGGCTTGCCCTCTTCCATCACGAAGCGCCCGCGCATGTGCAAGCGATGCCCTTCGGTCTCGAGGTCGAAGATCTCAGCGGACGGGAGGCGATGTACCGAGCGAAAGTGACTCTGATCGACGGCGTTTTCGACCAGCTCCTGGATGTGCGAGCGGATCACCCACTCGGCGTGGGCCTCTTCGGCGAGCCAGCCCTCCTTCGCCACGTACTCCACGTCGGGCACTTGATAGGCGGGCGGGCCGCCAGCGGGGTCGTGCCACACCATGACGACGCCGTTCTTCTCGATGCTGGGCCAGCAAGCCACGTGCGCGCGCGGCGGAATGCGCTTCGCGTACGGGATCTCGATGCACTGACCGGCGCTGTCGAAACGCCAGGCGTGGAACGGACACACGAGGCTCTCGCCATCGACCTTGCCCCCGTGGCCGAGATGCGCGCCTAGGTGCGGACAGTGCGCATCGAGCACCCGCGGCTCGCCCGACGCGGTGCGAAACAACACGAGGTCTTTTCCGAAGTAGCGGAGCGGTTTGACGTCGCCCGGCGAAAGCTCGTTAGACCAGGCGACCGTGAACCAGCCCTTGGGATAGGACGTGAACGGAAAACGCGACATGGGGCCCCTTTTCTCCCGACGAGCGAGCAGAAATAGAACACGTTTCACTGCGCGGGTCAACCCTTGACGCGGGATGTGAAACACGTTTCAATCCGCGCACCATGGCCATCGTCGAAACCATCGCCGCCACCGAAACCACACGGCGAAAGATCCGCGTCAAAAACCCCGCCAACCTCGAGCTGATCGGCGAGATCCAGGTCGCCTCACGCGAGGAGGTGAACGCAGCCATGGCGCGCGCGAGGGCGGCGCAGAAGGTGTGGGCCGAGCGTCCGCTGAAGGAGCGCGCGAAGCTCTTGCGCCGCGCGCTCGACGTGGTGATGGCGCGACAGGACGAGCTCATCGACATCATCCGTCGCGAGACCGGACGCTCGACGACCGAGACGCTGATGATGGAGATCCTGTCGGTGTGCGACATGCTCAATCACCACGCGAAGACGGCCATGAAGCAGCTCGCCGATCGCGACGTGTCGGTGGGCGCGCTGTACAAGACGAAGAAGCTGCGCATCACCTACCGCCCACTCGGGGTGGTGGCGGTGATCACGCCCTGGAACGGCCCCTTCGTGATGGGCATGAATCCCACGGCCCAAGCGCTCGTGGCCGGCAATGCGGTGATCCTCAAGCCCTCCGAGGTTACGCCCTTCGCTGGCGCGCTCGCGGCGGAGATCTTTCGCGCAGCCGGTGCACCCGACGGGCTCGTGCAGGTGGTGGCTGGCGATGGCGAGGTCGGTCGCTATCTGCTCGAGGCGAGGCCCGACAAGGTGAGCTTCACCGGCTCCACGGCCACAGGACGTAAGGTCGGCGAATATTGCGGACGTGAGCTCATCCCCGTCAGCCTGGAGCTCGGCGGCAAAGATCCGATGATCGTGTGCGCCGACGCCGACGTCGAACGCGCCGCGGGGGGCGCCGTGTTTGGTGCCATGTTCAACACCGGCCAGTACTGCTCATCGCTCGAGCGCTGCTATGTCGTCGAGGCCGTCGCCAACGAATTCATCCAGCGCGTGGTCGACCAGGTGAAGACCCTTAAGCTAGGCAGCGAAGGCCACTACGACATCGCGCCGATGATCTGGGACAGGCAGCTCGAGAAGGTCGAAGCGCAGGTGAAAGATGCTCTCGACAAAGGCGCGAGAGCGCTCGTCGGTGGCAAGCGCCAAGGACCGTTCTTCGAGCCGACGGTGCTCGTCGACGTCACCCACGACATGCGCATCATGCGCGAGGAGACCTTCGGCCCGGTGCTGCCGATCATGCGCGTGAAAGACGAAGACGAGGCCCTGCGCCTCGCCAACGACTGCGAGTACGGGCTGAGCGCCACGGTATGGTCGAAGGACGTCCAGAGAGCCTGTGAGCTCGGCAAGCGCATCGAGGCGGGCAACCTCACCATCAACGATTCGGCCTTCTCCTACGGCGTGCATCAGGCGCCCTTCGGTGGCGTGAAGTCGAGTGGCATCGGCCAGGTGCACGGCGAAAACGGCCTGCGTCGCTATACGCACGAGCTCCCCATCGTGATCGATCGCTTCGGCCCCAAGCGCGAGGGCGGTTGGTATCCCTACGACGAGAAGAAGTTCGAGGGCATGAAGAAGGCCGTCAAGGTGCTGTTCGGCACCCCCCTGCGCCGCATCCTCTGAGCCCGCATGCCACGACTCGCGAACAAGGTGTGCGCCGTCACCGGAGCGGGCGCCGGTATCGGCCGTGCGATCGCCCTAGGCTTCGCGGCCGCGGGAGCGACGGTCAGCGTCAGCGATCGAGATGAAGCAGCCGCGCAGGCCACCGCCGATGCGATCGCCCAAGCTGGCGGTCGTGCTCTCGCGTGCGCCTGCGATGTGAGCCGCGAAGCCGACGTCCAAGCCTTCGTCGAGACCACGGCGCGTGAGCTCGGACGCCTCGACGTCATGGTCAACAACGCCGCGCTCGTGCGCCATGCTCTTGTCGCTCAAACCTCCACCAAGCACTGGAAAAAGAGCCTCGAGGTCACGCTCGACGGCACCTTCTTCGGCCTACGCGCCGCCCTCGGCGTGATGATCCCGCAAGCCAGCGGCGTGATCCTCAACATCAGCTCGGGCGCGGGCCTCGGCGGGGAGCCCTATCACAACGCCTACGGGGCCGCGAAGGCCGCCGTGCACAACCTGACCCAGCTCGCCTGCGTCGAGAACGC
>CAYNOM010000012.1:0-26183 GCA_964398415.1 uncultured Polyangiales bacterium
TCGTCCACCGCGACCTCAAGCCGGACAACGTGCTCTTTCAAGCCCTCGACGACGGCGCGGAGCTCGTGAAGGTCCTCGACTTTGGCGTGGCCAAGGTGGCGAGACAGAGCCTTTTGCCCCCTGAGGCCGCGCCAAAGCGCCAGATCACCCAAGTGGGGCTCATCGTCGGCACGCCCGGCTACATGGCGCCCGAACAGGCCATCGGCCACAACGCCGACCAGCGCGCCGACCTGTATGCGCTGGGCGTTTTGTTGTGGGAGTCGATCGTCGGGCATCGCTTGTGGGGAGGCGAAGACGCCCAGGCGCTGCTCGAGCGCCAGCTCACCCAGGCCGCACCGCCGCTGCGCGAGGCTGCCTTCGATCCCGACATCCCGGAGGAGCTCGAAGTGCTGGTGGCCGAGCTGCTCGCGAGACGCGCCGACGAGCGTCCGAGCGATCCGAGCCAGGTCCGTGATCGACTGCGCGAGCTGGCCCAGCTCGACGACGACGAGAAGCGGCGCTGGCGCAGCGGTGCGCGCAGGGTGCCAAAGACGATCAGCATGGCCATCAGCGTCGCGACGACCGAGCCCGCCGCGGCCGCGGTTCAGGACACGAAAGCAAGCAGCACGCCCCCACCGAGCTCGTCGCGCCCCGCGTGGCTGCTCACGCTGCTCGTCACGACGATCCTGGCAGGCGCCGTCTTCCTCGTCTCCACGGGCCAGCTCGAGGTGCGCCCCAAGGGCGAGGTCGCGCAGGTGGCCGAGAGCGTGGCCAAGAACCTCAAGCTGTCCGAGCCCGTGATCGCCGCCATGCGTGAGGCGCCGCCACCCGTCGAAGCCACGCGCACGGGTCTGCCGAGCGCGCTCGAGCCGAGCTTCGATGCGCTGATCGGCGCAAAGAGCCGCAAGGCTCGCGCAGATGCCGCGAACGAGCTCTTGTCGCACCTGCCGCCCGACGAGGTGCCGGGCTACGTGCGCCGCATGGCACATCTCCAGCTCGCGAGAACCTGCACGCAGAAGCTCGATGAGCTCGAGGCTCTCGCGCAGATCGGCGACGCGCGCGCACTGCCCACGCTCATCGACCTGTCGCAGCGTCCACGCACGGGCTGCGGCAAGCGACGTAAGCACGACTGCCTCGAGTGCTTGCGCAAGCCCCTCGCGCGCCTCATCGCAGATCTCGAAGGAAAAGTCGCAAGAACGCCCTGAGGCGGTGCTAGGCCCTTCGGGAGCCCCGGTCACTTCCCCATGCAGCACGATCCCTCGCTTCTGGACGATCCCGCGCTCGTCGTCCGCGCCATGGCGGCGAAAAAGCGCCGCTGGCTCATGTTCATCACGGCCAACGTCGTGCTGTTCGCCTTGCTGGTCGGCGGCCCCTATGTGCGCGGTCACTTGCGTACGCGAGCCCTGTGGCGCGAGCTCGGCTCGTTTGGCGCCTGTCTGTTCGACGGAAGCCCTGCCCCCGAGCCTGCGCTCGGCATGAAGAGAGGCGCAGAAGGACAGTTTGCCGCCATGGTCGTGTCCGAGGACGCTTCTTGGCCCGCGCGCTGCGAGCCTACGCTTGCCCGGCTCGCGCCCCCAGAGGTCACCTTCCTATTGCCGTCGGTGAAGCGGGCCGAAGCAGACCTGCGCATCGCAGCCGAGCTCGTGAAGAGCGAGCTCAGAAAGCTCGCCTCGCGCACCCCTGGCTCACGACTCTCGACACGTCCGCTGCGGGCCATCGAGCAACTGCGCGCCGCCCTCGCGCGCCACGCGCTGGCCGCTGGCGTAGTGTTCGTGCCGCAGCAAGACGCGTTCTCCTTCGGCGCCCGGCCCGGTCTACCCCAACCTTCGCGCATCCCGCTTTACGCGGGCTATGACGCCGTCGTGTCGCTGTGGGGCTCGGAGAGTGAGCTGCACGCCGTCGGCGTCGATCGGCGCGGCGTCTCGTATGTGGGCGTGCAGGCGGGCAGGGTCACCCAGCACCGCATGCCGCGGGAGAAGCTGCTGATGGCCTTCCTGCGACGCGGGCAGGACGCAGGCTTCGTGTGGGCCATGCCGCGCGCGCGCTGCGAGGAGCGCGTGGGCGGCTGTGCACACAAGGCCATGGGCCTTGCGCCGGCCACGGTGCCAGTCATCGCCTTGCCCACGCCGCGCTGGCTCGCGGGCCATCCCAAGGGCCGCATCGATCGCAGCCTCGCGCGCACGACGAGCAGCATCTGGCTGGCGGCCGAGGCGTCTGGGGGTGCGACCGACGTGCGCGGCTTTGCGCGTTTCGAGCCCAGCGCCGACGTCGACAACGCCGACCTGCCGCCTCTCGAGGCGCGCGAACAGCTCTCCACCGGCGTACATGGTGACGTCCTGTTACTCGAGCAGCCCGAGCGCGATCGCGTCCTGTCCCTGTCCGCCTCCACGCAGCAAGGGAAGACCTTACTTTCGCGCATCGAGCCACGCGCGCTCACGCCCCTCGCCGAGCTCGAAGGCGAAGGTACGGGGTGGGTCTTCGGCTGCGCGCACGGCCAAATCGTCGACGTGATCTTCGGCAACGACACGCGGCTGATGCTGGGGCGCCTGTCGAATGACGCAGCGCCACAGCTCTCGACGGCGCTCGCCCTTTCGACCCGCCACGTCGTCCACGACACAGATCCCGCGCGCGACAAAGTCCTGCCCTTGTGCAGCCCTGAGCGCTTGGTCGCGCTCGTGCACGACGCCACGGAGCGCCTGTTTTCCGTGCATTGCGCGCTCACCGACGGCGCGTGTGAGTCTCACTTGTTGGCCGAGGGCGTACACAGCTTCTCTGCGCTCGCGATCGACGGCGGTGCGCTGGTCGCCTTTGCGGGCCTGGGCGAGATGGCCCAGATCCGCGTACGCACCTTGGATGAGGGCGCGCGCCCCGTGGGTGCCGAGCGCGTACCCGCCGCGTGCTGGTCTCCCGCAGGAGGCATGTGTGGTGCACCGCTCTTGACGCGCATCGGCGAGCGCATCGTGCTCGGCGCGCGCGAAGGGGCCGACGTGCTCGCCCTCGAGTCAGGCGACGGGGGACAGCACTGGGAGCCCTTGCGCGGCCTCAGGCGCAGCGACTGAGGGGCGCTGTCACGAATCTCAAGGGCATGCCTCGTTGGGCAGAGAGGGCGTGCCCTGATTCTCGCTTGCGCCGATGCGCGCGCTGCCGAGACACCAACTCGAGGCATCATCGTTTGCGGTTGCGCTCAACGCGTGAGCCGAGAGCTGGATGCTCTGCGCGCGCTCGGTCAGCGTCGTGTCGTAGCTCATGCGGTCGATCAAGACTTCGCCGCACTGCAGGCTCAGCGCATCGTCCGAGCTCGACAAGCTGAGCCTGTCGTAGACGTAGAGCGCGACCACTCCGTCATCGGCAGCCTCATCGCGCGCCAGCACGATGTAGCTTTGCGCTGGGACGATCAGCGAATCGGCGATCGTGTGCTCATTGCCCTCGCTGCGCAGCACACAACCGATGAGATCGAACGTGCTGCCCGTCGGGTTGTGGAGCTCGATCCACTCATGGGGCGCTCCTCCAACCGGGTAAGGCATCAGCTCGCTGATCACGAGCTGCCCTTCGGAGGTGGGCGCGAGGTCGGAGAGCGCAGGCACTGCAGCGTCCCGATCACGGCCAAAGTCCGGGATCTCGAAGCCGCCACCACCGGCGTCCCGAGGCGCCTGCGCGGCAGCGTCCACGGGCCCCGCCGGGGGCACGGCAGGCAGCCCCGCTTCTCCTGTGTTGCCCTGCGCGCCTGCCTCCATGCCGTCGAGCGAGCCGAAAGGCGAGATCGCGTCCTGCGCGTCGGAGACCGCGTCTCCTGGGCCCTCTAGGTTTGCGCGCGCGCAACCGAAGGTGCCCGCGAGCGCGAGCAACAAACTGAAGAAGAGCTCCCCACCGCGGCCACGCCCAGATTCACGCACGTTGCTACCTCCGTTCGCTGTGTGTGGTCGCAGCGGCCGCCAGCGGCTGGAAAAAACTCGCACGGCTTCGGTTGCCAAGCCTTTCAGGCCTGGCCCATGCTGCGCGCGATGGCCGCAAGTGACCGAGATCGCTGGGACGCGCGCTACATGGATGCTTCGCCCGCGGACCTCCCCCAAGAGCACTGGCTCGAGCACGTGGGATTGCCGAGCGACGGCCCTGCGCTCGACGTCGCCGCAGGACGCGGAGCTCTCGCCTGCTTTCTCGCCCGGCGCGGCCTGTCGGTCACCGCGGTCGACGTGTCACCGCGCGCCCTCGAGCTCACCCAAACCCTCGCCGAGCGATCGCGCGTCACACTCTGCACTTTGGCCCTCGACCTCGCTGTCGACCCGCCGCCGGAGGGCCCCTTCGTGCTGATCACCTGCATGCACTACCTCGACCGTGGCCTGTGGCCCGCGCTCGCAACGCGTCTTTCCCCCGGGGGCCTGTTGGCCTTCGAGATCGCCACGCGCACGAACCTGGAGCGCCACGCCCATCCCTCCGCACGGTTTCTTCTCGAAGCGGGCGAGCTGTCCGCCGCCATCGCGAAGCTGCCTGAGCTCGAGTTGATCTACGCTGTAGAAGCCTGGTTCGATGACCAGCACGTGGCGCGCGTCGTTTCGCGTAGGGTGCTGGGGCGAGCGTGAAGCGCATCGCAGTCGTCGCCCTCGCGCTCTGGGCCGCGTCCGTGCGCGCGCAGGAGCCCGAAGGGGAAGCCACAGACCACACCGCACCCGCTCACGCCCCTGTCGACGAGAGCACACCGCCCGCCGTGCTCGTGCTGCCGCCCGTGTCGTGGCCGCGCGCGCTGCCCGTGCCCGACGACCATGCCATCGAAGCGCTGCTGCTCGTGGGCAAGGACGGATTTGCGCAGCTCGAGCAATGCGATCTGCTCCCGCCGCTCTGCGATGCCCTGCGCGCGGCACTGTTCGAGGCGCGCTTTGAGCCAGCGCGCATCGCGGGCACCCCGCGCGCGGCACGCGTCATGGTGCGCTTTTCGGTGCGAGCCGACGTGGCCACCGCCACGCACGCAGGCAGCGCAGCGAACGCGGGTGCGGACACGGACACGGAAGCGAGCGCCGGCGGGAGCACCGATGCACCCGAAGACGAGCCGGCGTTTGGCGCGGTCGGGCGGGTGGGCAGCGTGCGACCGACCGCGGTGAGCCTCGAGCTCGAGCAAATGCGCGAGGTGCCGGGCTCCTTCGGCGATCCCTTCCGTGTGATCGACGCATTGCCGGGCGTGCTGCCGGTGATGACGGGCCTGCCCTACGTCTACGTGCGCGGCGCTCCCCCTGCCGCCACGGTGTACTTCTTCGACGACGTGCAGCTGCCGGCCCTGTTTCACCTCGGCCTCGGCCCCGCCGTGGTGCACCCGGCCATGGTGGGTGACATCGACTTCTACCCTGGCGTCGCGCCGGCGCGCTACGGGCGCAAGACGGGCGGGGTCATCGCAGGCCAGGCAGCCTATCGCCCGCTGCGCAAGGGCGTCCACGGCGAGGTCGAGCTGAGGCTCGTCGACGCCCAGGCCTACCTGGCCAAGCCACTCGCCGACGGTGGCCGCATCGAGATCGGCGGACGCTACGGCTATCCGGGGCTCCTTCTCATGCTGCTCGAGCCGAGTGCGGTGCTGCAATACTGGGACTACCAACTACGCAGCAGCATGCGCGTCGGCGAGCACACCCACGTGTCATTGCTCGCACTCGGCTCCTACGATCTCATCGGTGAGCGTACCGACGAAGGCTTTCAGCGCGGCATCGAGCTACAGTTTCATCGCCTCGAGGCGCGCTCGGTGACGCGGTGCAAGCACTTCGACATCGGCTACGCCATCGGCGGCGGCTTCGAGCGCAGCGCCTTCGAGGACGATTTTCAAGTCGAAGCGATTCGCATGACTCCCAGGCTGTGGCTCGACACGCGCGCCGGCAAAGCGCAGCTGCGCCTCGGCGCCGACATGCTGGCCACCGCCGGCACGCTCTCGAACCCCAGTGACGACGAAGAAGACGAAGACGAGCTCGAAGGCCTCTCGGACAACCCGATCTACCGCTCTGCCACGGGGCGTTCGGTCGTCGGCGCCTACGTCGAGGCCCTTTACCCCGTCGATGCGCGCCTCACGCTCGAAGGAGGCTTGCGTGGTGATGCCTGGATCACCGGCGGCGACGTGCAGCTCGCAGCCGAGCCGCGCCTGCTCGTGCGACACGCGACCACTGACGCACTCTCGCTTCACGCCGCAGCCGGCCTCGCCTATCAGCCCGCGGTGTTCCTGATTCCGCTGCCCGCGATAGCCGACGTGGCGCTCGATCGTGGCCTCCAGCGCGCGGTGCAGACCGAGCTTGGTGCTGCGCTCGAGCTGCCGCAGTCCTTCAGCATCGACACCAAGCTGTTCGCGCACTTCTATCGTGATCTGTTGTCGTTCGATGCCTTCGAGGCGGACGACGTCGAGTGCGATCCGAGCCGCGACGACTGCGACGCCGAGGACGGCGACGACTTCCCGCGCATGCGCGCCCAAGTGATCGGCTCGGAGTGGATGATTCGGCGCGCCTACCGTGAGCGTGTCTCGGGTTGGCTCAGCTACACGCTCTCGAAGGCCTGGGGCCAGACCGAACGCGGTCGCGATCTGCTGCCGAGCTTCGACGTCCGCCATGTCGCAAACCTCGTGCTCCAATGGCGCGTGAGCGAAGGCTGGCACGTGGCCCTGCGCGGCTACGCACAGAGCGCGCGCTTTCCCTTCGACGCCAGCACCACGAGCGATCCGCGACAGCGTCGACGCCTGCCGCCGTTCTTCCGCGGCGATTTGCAGCTCTCCCGGCTGTGGGCGCGCTCCTGGGGCGAGCTTCGTTTCACGCTCGATTGGCTCAACTTCACCTTCCAACGCGAGCCCACGGGCTGGGACTGCCCCTACGACTACGACTTCGAGAACGGAGAACTCTCCGGCACGCCGCGAGGCGAGTGTCAGGTCGAGTATCTCGAGTTTCCGATCACCTTGCCCATGCTGGGCATGCGCGGCTCGTTCTGAGCGGATCAGACCCCGAAGGGTCCCACGGTGACCTCACCTTTTTGACGCATCTCGCGCAGCATCTCCTCGGTGATGCGCTTCGTCGTCGCCGCGTCGATGCGCAGCTCGAGTGTGACGCGCGAGCCCGTCACGCGGATGTCGGTCGCCTCGACCAGCGCGCGAGCGTCGGCCGAGAGGGGCTCATCGCGCTCGGCCAGCATGGCCACCTTGATCATACTCAGAATGCCTACGGCCCCCTGGGCGCCCGTCTCGTTGTCGAAGGTGGCCTCGACCAGGGCCGAAATCCCACCGGCCGCGTCCGCGACCCGCAGGCTCACGAAGGACAAGGAGCGCACCATGGGGCCCATGATCATGGCCATCGATGGATCCTCGGCCTGCGACATGGCGTTCATGGCCGCGCTGCGCACCGAGGCCGGGACGCGCGCTTGCACCGACACGTAGCCCGCACCTTCGGGCGCGCTCGCCCACCCCTTCTCGGGCAGCCGCGCCGCGCGCTCTTCCGGGGGCACGAGCAGGCGCTCGATCAACGCATGCTCGGTACACACCCAGAGCTTCTCGGGTGTCTCGAAACAGCCGAACGAGCTGTTCTTCAAGACCTCGTGGCCCGCCACGACCTGCGGCGTCGAAGGTTCGTCGCCGTCGAGCCACTCCGTGGGCGGTGCACCCGGCTCCGCGCGCACCACCATCGTCATCCACAGGTCGTCGGGCCCCTGCTCGAAGGCGACGCGCAGCTCGTGGGTGCGAGCCATGCTCTCGCGCGAGGCCTCAGGCAGCTGCTCGGCCAGGCTCGGATACCAGCTCGTGGCGCGGATGGCGTCGAGATCGATGTGCACCACGGCCGCGCTCGTGTCCGGGAGCCACGCGAGCTGCCGCTCGGGATCGGCGGTGAAGCCACGCTCCGCTGGCGTCGTCCCCTCCCCTTTCGATGCGCCGCAACCGAGAAGCGAGACCAACGCGAGGGACACGAAAAGGCGCACCATGTCTCGGTTGTACCGGACCCGATCGCGGATTTCGAGCAGGAGCGCACGGCCCGGTGCCGGAGTGCGCGGCGTGTGGGCGCCTGTCTCACCCGTACCCTGACGCCCGCACGGGTTGACCCAGGAACCGGTGGCGTCGAACGGCCCAGATGAAGGATCTGCAGCGCCCGCGACAACTACTGAGTCATGAGCGTTCGAGCATGGCTCGTGGTCGCAGTGTTGGCCGGCGGGTGTGCGCGGCCCGTCGAGGCTTCGCTCTCGTGGCGCATCGGCTTCGAATGCGGGGCCGATGCCGAGTACACGGAGAGCGTGTTGGTGCGCATCGTGGAGGGCGAGTGCCCGGGCTTCCCCGCGCCGGTCTACGAGGCCGTGGTCAAACCGGGTGCGACCCTGGACGCCGCACCGAAGCGCCTACCCGCCGGACGCTACGCCTTCCGTGGTGAGGCCACCGACATCGACGGAGCGCAGGTGGCCTCCGGCTGCGTCGTGGTCGATCTCCCGGCGACGCGGCCCATCGAGCTGACGCTGACGTCGGGTGATGGCTGCGGGATCAGCGACGACGGCGACTGGGAGGACTGGGACGGTGGACCAGGGCTGGATTGGGACGCGACGACCCCGACCGACGCGAGCACGCTGGACGGGGGTGGCGACGACGCGGAGGCGCCGCCCGTCCCAGAGCCCACCGTCGAGCTGTCGAAGGCGTTGTTTCTCAGCTGGGAGCCCGTCGCCGCGCAGTTCGAGGATGTCGCCAACGTGGGTTCGCCCATGTTGGGCCTTTACCCGCACGGCTCTCCCGTGGCCCTCGAGACCTTCGCCATCCCGTTCGAGCCCGGGCAGAGCCTCGCCAGCGGCTCGCACGAATTCGCTCCTGTGCCGGCCGGTGCCTACGAGGTGCGGCTCGTCGCCGACCGGAAGATCTTGATGGAGCTGAGTCTCGAGGTAGTGACGGACACGGACGAAGATGGCACCGCCGACGGTGACGACGCCTGTCCCGAGGATCCCAACAAGATCAGCTTGGGGGCTTGCGGCTGCGGCGTGCCAGAGGGAACGTGCGAGCCGACGCCCTGCGCCAGTCAGCTTCTCACGAGCGAGGCGCTTCAAGCCGGCGTTCAGCGCTGCTCAGAGAACCGCGAGTACCAGTTGCGCATGACTGCGGATGGCGATCTCGTGTTGTCCAAGGGTAACGTGCTTCTCTGGTCGGCCGGCACCTGCTGCGGCGCGGACAACCACGCCAAGATGCAAGCGGACGGAAATCTGGTCGTCTACAACGGAAGCGGCACCGCCCTCTGGTCTTCGAAGACCGCCGATAAGGCCGGTGCGACGCTCACGGTCGAGAACAACGGCTCTGCGGTCATCAGACAGTCAGGCGTCGTAGTCTGGTCGGTGGGACCCTTCGCCGACGATGGCAAGGCCTGCGTCGTCACGCCCGAGGGCGGGAGGGCACAGCTCCAGTGCGCCTTCGGCAAGACCATCACGAGCATCGACTTCGCGAGCTACGGCACACCGAACGGCACGTGCGGATCGTTCACGACCAGCGGTTGCCACGCAGCAAGCTCACAAACGACGGTGGAGGCGACGTGTCTTGGCCAAGCCTCGTGCACGGTCCAAGCCAGGAACGCGACCTTCGGCGACCCCTGCTCGGGCGCGGCCAAACGGCTCGCGATCGCGTACACGTGCACGGCGGCCGCTGCGCCGTGAGCGGTGAGTGAGCGCGCAAGCGTCCGCACAACCCTACTCACACCGTCAGCTTCAGCGCCGCGCGCTCGTCGTCGCGACCACGTAGCCGCCCTCGAGCCGCGCCAACGCAGCAAGCGCGCCCATGAGGAACTCCGTGCCCTGGTCGTAGCAGAGCCTCAGCGAGCTGAGCACGACGCTCACGCTCGAAAGCGACATCGCGAACGCAGCCATCAGCGGGCTCAGGCCGAGCCCGAGCCAAGGATGGAGTACTCCCATGGCCACCGGGATCAAGAGAGCATTGTAGGCGAAGGCCCAAACCAAATTTTGCCGGATGACACGCATGGCGCGCCGCGAAAGGGTCAGCGACAACACCACCAGCTCGACGTTCCCTCCCACGAGGGTCACGTCCGAGGCCGCCATGGCGATGTCGGCCCCGGTTCCGAGTGCCACCCCTACGTCGGCCTCTGCAAGCGCCGGGGCGTCATTGATCCCATCGCCAACCATCGCAACCACATGACCTTGCGCACGAAGCGCACGGATGTGCGCTGCCTTGTCCTCGGGCAGCACGCACGCGAGCACGCGCTCTTGGGGTATTCCGACTCGCTCAGCGAGGGCGTGCACCACGGGACGCGCATCTCCACTCAGCATCCAAACCTGGATGCCGCGCTCGGTCAGGGCGCGCACGGCGGGGGCAGCACTGGGTTTGTCGCAATCGCGAAGAGCGATGAGCCCGCGAACCTCGCCCTCGACGGCGACATACACCGAAGTCGCGCCCTGAATCGCCAGCTCCGCCGCCTGCGCGGCAAACGCGGACACGTCCCCTCCGATGCCCGTCATGAGCTCCGCGTGGCCGAGCTGCACGTGGCGCCCAAAGACCCACCCCTCCGCGCCACGCCCTTCGAGCGCACGGAAGTGCTCGGCGTGCGGCAGCTCGAGACCCAGCGCCAGTCCGCGCGCGACGATCGCGGCAGCGAGCGGATGCTCGGAGCACCGCTCGACGGCCGCAGCGAGTCGCAAGAGCTCAGGTTCGTCGCCGATCACACGCACGACCTCGGGCTTGCCTTCGGTCAGGGTGCCGGTCTTGTCGAACACGACCGCGTTGATCTGCTCGGCTCGTTCGAGGCACTCTCCGCCCTTGAACAGAATCCCGCGCTCGGCGGCGTGGGCGATGGCCACGAGCACCGCAGTCGGAGTGGCAAGACCGAGAGCGCAGGGGCAAGCCACGATGAGCACCGACACCGCATGACGCAGGGCTAGTCCGAGGTTCGGGTCGTGGCCGAACAGGGCCCACGCCGCAAACGTGAGCACCGAGAGCAGGAGCACCGTGGGAACGAACCCGGCCGCAATCACATCGGCCGCGCGCTGCACCGGTGCCTTCCGCGCCTGCGCGTGCGCGACGAGGCGCACGATCTCCGCGAGAGTGGTGTCACCGCCCGCACGTGAGACACGAAAGACGAAGCTCCCGTGGCCGTTGCGCGTGCCCCCGATCACGGAGTCACCGACACGCTTGTCCACGGGCAGCGACTCGCCCGTGAGCATCGATTCGTCCACGTCCGACGAGCCCTCCTCGATCACTCCGTCGGCGGCGATGGGCTCACAGGGACGTACACGCACGCGATCACCCGCACGCAGGACGGAGCAAGGCACATCCCGCTCGTCGTCGTCGCGCAGCACGCGCGCCGTGCGCGGGGCGAGCTGCATCAGCTGTCCGATCGCCAAAGACATGCGTGCCCGGGCGTTGGCTTCGAGCACGCGGCCCAAGAGCACGAGGCCGATGATCATCAAGGCCGGCTCGTAGTAGATCTCCCCCTCCAGGCCGAGCGAGCGAGCCGCCCTCGGCGCGAGCGTCACGAAGGCAGACACCCCGTAGGCTGCCGTCGTACCGAGAGCCACGAGTAGGTTCATGTCTGCCGTACGTCGGCGCAGCGCATGGATGGCCCCGACGTAGAACGGGGCACCAGCCCAGAGCTGGATCGGGGTGGCCAGGAGCCACAGCGCCCACAGGCTCTCAGGCGCGAGATCTGCTTCGGCGAGCCCCATCATCACCATTCCGGCCAGGGTCGCCACGACGGCTTTCAACGACGTCGCGCCCCCGCGGGCGGGCTCTTCAGACTTCGGCGCATCGCCCGTCACCACGTCGAAGCCGAGCCCCTGGATGGTCTGCGCGATGCGCGAGGGACGCGTCGTCATGGGATCGAAGGCCACCGTCGCGCTGGAGGTCGCAAGGTTCACCGACGCGGCGTCCACGCCGTCGAGCCCGCAGAGAGCTCGTTCGATGCGGCTCACGCAGGCCGCACACTGCATGCCTCGAACGCCGAGCGTAAGCTCGCTGCTCATGTCGACTGGCTCCCCGCTGGCGTGAGAACGGCGAGCTCCTCGAGGGAGCGGCCGCGGGTCTCAGGTCCGCGTAGGGCGATACCGACGCCCGCGAGGGCCACCGGGATGGCGATGACGAGTGCCGGAATGCCCGCGCTCGAAGACGTTGTCAGCAGCACGCCGACGAGCAGCGGCCCGACGATGCCCCCTGACTTGCTGCTCGCGGCCACCACGCCGCTCCCGAGCCCACGCAGGGCGGTCGGATAGAGCTCTACACTGTACGGTGCGAGCACGCCGATCATGCTGCTGCTCGTGACCAAGAGAGAAGCCGTCAGGACGACCGCCAGATCGACCCGACCGCCGAGGTGCGGCGCGCAGATCCAGAACGCGAGCAGCACGGACGCTGTGCTGAGCGCCGCGATCGTCGCCGTCCAGCGGCTGCTCCAAAACCCAAATGCGAGCGCCGCCACGACGGTGCCAGGCAGCGCGCAGACGGCCGAAAGCGAGAGCAGCTCGCTTGCGAGCGCGGCCTCGAAGCCTGCGCTGCGCAGCATGTCGGGTAGCCACGTGATGAAGCCCCAGTTGCATAGCCCCCACGCAAAGCCGAACGTGCATAACGTGCTCGTGAGCCCTCGCAGGGGTCCGAGCAGCAGATCGCGCGCACTCGCCGCGCTTGCGCTCACGACCTCTGCTCCCTCGGACACCCGCACTCCCATCGACGCCATCGCCCGCCGCGCTTCCGCGACGAACCCCATCTGCAGCAAGAAGCGCGGCGACTCGTGAATCCAACGCAACATCCCAAGCATGAAGATCGCCGTCGGAAGATTGGGAAGCCAGAGGGCGCGCCAAGAGAAGGCGGGTTCGAGCCAACCGGCGAGCAGCGCGGCGACGAGGTATCCGCTGAGCCCGCCAAAGCCACCCACGGCGACGCTGGTCCACCCCCGGTGCCGCGCCGGCATGGTCTCGGCGAGCATGGTGTAGATCAACGGCAGCTCTCCGCCGGCGGCAAGCCCCATCGCAAAACACGTGATCAGATGCCAGCCATAACCCGGCATCAACCCGCATGGCGCAGTGGTCGCGAATACGAGCGCGGTGAAGATGAACGAGGCACGACGCCCGACGACATCGCCGAGCATGCCGAACAGCACCGATCCGAGGGTCAGTCCGATTACGGCCGCAAGGGGAAACAACGACACGACCGCCGGCGTCAGGCCGTACTCGGCGCGCATGCCGGGTAGCATGAAGCCGAGCGTCGCGGGCTTCATCGTGTCGACCACCAAGCCCGCGTACATGCGAATCAGCATCAGCCAGTGACCCTTGGTGAGTGGCGCATCGTCCATCGCGCCGAGGGCCCCCTGATCGACGGAGGAGACTGGTACGGCGTGCTCCGCCACCTCAAGCGGTGCCCTGCTGCGCGCGATACGCTCCTGTCGATACGCGAGAAAGCCGCGCGGAAGCACGGCATAGGCCGCAAGGCACGTGCCTATGAAGTCGAGAATGAGCGCCATCGCCAGAGTTGGCGTGAACACGTAGGCGACGCCCGGCGTAGCGCGAAGCTCGGCCGACTCGTAGAGCGCGAGACAGACCCCGGCCGTAATGATCGACAGCCCTACCCAAAACGCCCCAGGCCTACCCATACGGTTCATGTTCATCGTGAAGCTCCCAGCAGCCCCTGAGAGGAGGGCCAGACGTTCCACAGCGAAGCGACGAGCAGGAGACCAGATCCGAGGTAGGTGACAGGCGCGCTCTCGAGCACAACCTTACCCATGAGCAGAAGCGCGGCTGCGACCATGCCTAAAACCAACGGCGCATACCGACGACGAGCGCGCGCCTGGAGCACCAAGGCTGCGAGTGCGATGCTGATGGACGTCGCCATGAGCGGAACGAGCCAGCGCGAGTCGAGCAATACCGGTAGACCGAGCGCTCCGAGGGCGCCTGCGTACGCGGGCCAGCACGCGGGACACGCCATCCGCGGCATCAACGCCACGAGAACGCCGGGCGCGACTGCGAGCAGCGAGCGAAAGTGCGGAGCCCGTGCTCGCGTGGACTCTGAAGCCCGAGCGACGCCCACGATCGCCTCAGTCAAGACAGCCACATCTGGCAAGGCGGCAGGAGTCGAGCTGAGAGCCCTCGAGTCAGAGCACACCTCGCTCGCGCGCCCGACGCGGGCTGCTTCGAAGTGCGGACAACATCGATCGTTCGACAAGCGAATGCCGGCCATGGTCGCGCCCCCCCCCAGAGCGAGGCCGGCACGATATCACAGGAGATGCGCAGACGATGTCGGATTGCCGTCGACCCCGCTTGCCGGCCGTGTGACGCCCGTGGAAGGCCCGTTCAGGCAGGAGGAAGAGACATCCGCGCGAGCTCGCGGCGCTCGAGCCTGCTGCGCACCCACTCGTACGCCGGCCCGACTCTCGCGAAGGTCTGGTATTCGTACGGCGGCCGCGAGAACCAGAAGATGGCCGTCATGTAGCCACGCACCATGGGAGAGGGCACCACGAAGGCGTCGCACACATCCCAGCGGGCCGCGAAGGGCTCGATGCGCTGAACGTGCTGGGCCTGCAGCTGTCGCACACGCGTGCTCGCGTACCGCACCTGCGAGCAGTCGACGACCCAGGCAATCTCGTGATCCAGGCAGCGGTACCACTCGTAGATCTCCGCGTTGCGGTCGGTGACCTCGTTCTCCTCGGGTCGCTGTGGATAGCTCAGCCGGTAGATGGGGGCGTCGCGGTCATCCACCCAAGCGTGGCAAAGAGGTCTGGCGTGCAGGTGCATGGTGAACCGGTGGGCGCGGCGGGTTGTCGGACACGATAACTCGGTTGCGAGACAGCGTGGGATGCGTTTGGGTCAAAAGCGATCTGCCCCACGCGACCTCCGATTCGGAAGTGCACCCCGGCGCGTCCGCCGCCTCACCCCTAGGGGTGAACGCGATGACGCCCGTGTCCAGGTCAGTGCCGCAGGGCGGCACGATGCTGCATGCGCTGCAGACCTGGTCTTCGAACCTTTCAGTTCCGCGCCGAAGCGCGCCGCGGGACAAGGCACGCACGATGACGAACGAGACCTCGACTGCCGAACACACGCGCCTGTTCATGATCTCGCTCCAGGTGGGCGATGTGCCCGCGACCTTCTACCGGGAGCACGGAGCACGCGAGATCGCCTACACGCAGGGGCACATCCAAGCGGGCACGATCCGCGAGCTGTTCATGGCGAAAGACCGCAGGACGTCCTTTCTGCTGGTGTCGGCCCGTGAGGAGGGCGAGGTCTCCGCGCTGATCGAGGGTTTCCCCCTGCGTCCGTATCTGACGGCGACCGTGCACGAGGTGCGCGATTTGGGCGCCGAGGTGCGCAGCCGACCAAGCGACTGAGCTCGCGACTACACTGGGCAGATGTCGCTCGCGAACATCGACGCCAATCTGCTGTTTCCGCTGTTCGTGCTGCTCGAGGAAGCCCACGTGGAGCGGGCGGCGCGCAGGCTCGGACGCAGCCCCTCTGCTACGAGCCACATGCTGTCGCGACTGCGGGAGGCGCTGTCCGATCCGCTCCTCGTTCGGCGCGGCCGGCTGTTTGCGCTGAGCCCACGTGCCGAGGAGCTCTTGCCGCTCGTACGTCGCGCAGTCGCCGAGGTCGAGCAGGTATTCACCCCCACGGCGGTCTTCGACCCCACGGTCCTCACGCGCACCTTTCGCATCGCCACGACGGACACCCTGGATGGCTCGGTCCTCGCGCCGGTGTGCAGCGAGCTCTCGCTGCGCGCTCCCCGAAGCTCGCTGCTGCTCTCGGCGATCGATCCCTCGACGATCGACAAGCTGCGGCGCGGCGAGCTCGACCTCGCCTTTCATTCGCTGCGGCAGGTGCCCGCCGGTGTCTCCGTCCAGCCGTTGTTCCGCGATCACTTCGTCACGGTCATGCGCAAAGATCACCCGGGCGCCCGGGGCAAGCTCACGGCGCAACGCTTTGCGGGCTACGAGCACGTGCTCGTGTCCCCCGCGGGCGAGAGCCGTGGCATCGTCGACCGTCTGCTCGCCGAACAGGGCCTGACGCGACACATCACCGCAGTCGTGCCGAGCTTTGCCTCCGCGCTCCTGCTCGTCGCGCATACGAGCTACATCACCACCGTACCCGAGCGAACAGCGCGGGCGCTCATCGGTCCGCTCAACCTGGTCGTGAAGACGCCCCCCCTCGCACTGCCGAAACCCGAGGTGCTGCTCGCGTGGCCTTCGCTGCTCGAACGCGATCCCGCGCACTGCTTCTTGCGCGAGCTCGTGCATGCCCACGCCACGTGAACGGGCGTCCTCTGCGCACCGCGCATCTGATGTGCGAGTCTGACTGAGCGCCGCATACATGCACGCCCGCGTTGCGATCGTGCGCCAGGCAACGTCCGCGCGCGTCCCCGCTTCCACCCTTTCTTGCTGCGCGGTAGGATTGCGCAAGGTGGTTGTCTTGCCGAACAAGATCACGATTTCTCTCGAGCGCTGGCCGGTGGTGGTCATCGCGCAGCAAGTGCCACAGCTGACGGATGCCGAGCGCCTCGAGGCCCTCGCCGAATCAGACAGATTGCTGTCGAGCCGGGAGGGCAAGTACTCCATGGTGCTCGACAATCGCAAGGCGGGCCCGGTTCCTCCGACGCAGCGCAAGCTCATCGCCGACTACATGGAAAAGCACGCGGCGCGCGCCAGGATGCGTTGCTTGTCGACCGCGTTCGTCATGGACTCGACCGTCATGCGCGGCGTGCTCACTGCGATCATGTGGATCCGTAAGCCCGAAGTGGAGACGCGAGTCTTCGCCGAGCTCGACGAGGCAATCGCCTGGAGTCGCGGCCTCCATGCGGCATCGCGCGGCCTGAGCAGACCGCTCTAAATCAAACATCTCGTCTCGGAGCGTTCCTCCTGCTCGAAGCGGGTGCGGCCGGGTTCATGCACAAGCCCTACGCGATGGAAGAGCTCAGTCGACGCCTCGCCGATTTGACCGCCGCACGCGCGTAGCTATCAGTCTGCTGCGCGGGCCGGAGGCCCAGCACGGAGAAGCCATGGCGTTCGAAAATCGCATCGGTCGGATGATCGGCAAGTTCTCGGGATTGCCGTCGGGTTTGCGCAGCGAGGCACAGACGCGGCTGCTCGGCGCGATCGTGCCCTTTCTCGGCACGGCTCGCCTGAAGTTCGAGGTGGTCACGCCCGAGCGTGTGGTGGTCAGCGTCAAAAACCGACGTCGCGTGCAGAACCACATCAAGGGCGTGCACGCGGCGGCCATGGCGCTGCTCGCCGAGACGGCCACGGGCTTCGCGGTCGGCCTCAACCTGCCCGACGACAAGTTGCCGCTGATCAAGAGCATGAAGGTCGAGTATCTCAAGCGCAGCCAGGGGGCCATGCGCGCCGTGGCCGAGCTCTTGCCCGAGCAGATCGACGCCCTGCGCAACGAACCGAAGGGCGAGGTCACCGTGCCCGTGACCATTACCGATGAGAGCGGCGAAGCCCCCATCGCGTGCGAGATGGTCTGGGCGTGGCGCGCGAAGAAGAGCTGATGCCGCGCGGCACTAGCGCACGCCAAGGCGCTCGGCCACGTCGAGCGCGTCGAGCTCGCGGCACAGCGCGATGAGCTCTTCTCGATCGGGCGCGCGCACACGGAGATCGTCGAGGCTCTCGCCCACATCGGCATCACGGCGCAGGGTCGCGAGCTGCTCGTAGAGCGCGGCCTTTTCGCGGCGGCTCTCGAGCGTCTCGGAGAGCGCGTGCTTGCCGCGCACCTTGACGCTCCATGCGTTGGGATCGCTTGGAATGGCGGCGATCGCGCCGTAGTGGTCGAGCAGGGCAGCCGCGCTCTTCGGCCCCCACTTCGGGATGCCGGGAATGCCATCGGCGGCGTCACCCACCAGCGCGAGATAGGCGGGAACCTGCGCGGGTGACACCCCGAGTCGAGCGCGCACCCCCGCTTCGTCGGTGATGGCCCCCGTCTTGCGGTCGAACAACACGACACGGCTGCCGCGCACGCACTGACACAGGTCCTTGTCGGGCGTCGCGATGCGCACCTGCTCGACCCGCGGATCGTCCGCGAAGCGCGCCGCGGCGCTCGCAAGCGCGTCATCGGCTTCGAGGTCGATCATCGGCCACACCGTGAGCCCGAGCGCGCGGGTCAGCCGCTCGGCCAGCGGAAACTGGGCATAGAGGGCGGGATCCACGCCCTCGCCGGTTTTGTAGCCGGAAAACAGCGCGTTTCGGAACGACTCGACCACGCTATCGAAGGCCACTCCGACATGGCTGTTCTGTGGGTTCTGCAGCAGCGCGGCGAACGAGCGCAACAGGGCGCGGCTTGCGCCGATCTCCCGCCCCTCGGCGGTTTGCTTGCTCGGAGCGCCGAAGTAGGCACGAAACAGCTCGTAGGTGCCATCGATGAGCAGGGGGATCATACGGTTCCTTGGGGCGCTTTCTGGGGTTGCAAGCTAGGATGCGGGGCCAAGGGATGATGGGCCATGATGGGGAGCGAGCACGACGAACAGGCCATCAGGCGCGAAGCCGCGCACCACGCGGCAGAGGACACCCTCGCCCTCGCCCGCGCCGGACGCGAGCACCTCGAGGAGGTGCTCAACGACTGCGTGTACCACGCCGACAAGCGTGCACGCATCCACCCGCTCACGAGCGACGAAGAGCGCGTGCTCGAGAAGGCCCAACTCGCCATTCAGACGCGCGATCCTGCCAAGCTCGAGTCGGCCACGCACGCGCTGTGTCACCACTACGCCACCGAGATCGGTGGGCATTTCGATCCCAAGGTGTACACGCTCGCCTCACGCCTCGCCCCGCGCGCCTTCTCGCTTTTGCTCTCGGCCACGTCCTTGCCGCGGCTGCTCGTCGAGGGCATTCGCGTCGAAGAGATCGAAAAGCGACTCGTGCTCAGCGGCCAGCTCAAACAGATCCAGCGCCTCACGGAGCGCGGCACCGTGCTCTGCACACCGACCCACGGCTCCCACCTCGACTCGGTGGTGATGGCCTATGCTCTCTTCTTGCTCGATCTGCCGCCCTTCATCTACGGCGCTGGCAAAAACCTGTTCTCGAACAAGCTCATCGGCTTCTTCATGCAGAACCTCGGGGCCTACAAGGTCGATAGGCTCAAAGACGAGCAACTCTACAAGCGCACGCTCAAGCAGTTCTGCGTCGCCACGCTGCGCCATCGCATGCCGAACCTCTTTTTCCCAGGTGGCACGCGCTCTCGCTCCGGGGCCATCGAGCGCGAGCTCAAGCTCGGCCTGCTCGGCTGCGGGCTCGAAGCGTACATCCGAAACCTCCAAGATGGCCGAGACCGCCCGCGCGTGTTCATCGTGCCCGCGACGGTGAGCTACCACCTCACGCTCGAGGCCGAGACCCTGATCCACGACTACCTGCGCGACGACGGCAAGAGCCGCTACATCATCGATGACGACGAGTTCACGAAGCCCGAGCGTGTGCTCAAGTTCATGAACGCGCTGCTCAACATGGACGGGCAGATTCACGTGCGCTTCGGGCGCGCCCTCGACCCCTTCGGCAACACCGTCAATCTCGATGGCGATTCGCTCGATCCCCACGGACGTCTCGTCGATCCCTCGCGCTACGTGCTCGATGGCCGCGGCCTGCCTGTGCTCGATGCCGCGCGTGACAGGGAGTACACCCGTGAGCTCGGCGCAGCCATCACCGAACGACTGCGCGCAAGTAACACCATCCTCCCGACGCACATCACCTGCTTCGCCCTCATGCACGCGATGGTCGAGCGCTCGGGCGAACGCGACCTCTACCGGGTGCTGCGCTCACCCGCCTACCGTGAGGGCTTCCTGGCCCGAGACGTGGTGAGCCGCGTCGAACGCCTGCTCGCGGAGCTCACCGTGCTCTCGAACGCCGGCAAGCTGCATCTCCCGCCCGACCTCCACGATGCACGAGAGGTGGTGGCCCAGGCCGAGCGCGCGCTGTCACTGTACCACCTGCCCAAGGTGCTCGAGCGCAGGGGCCCTCGCCTGACTGTCTCCAACTCGAGCCTCATCTACTACTATCACAACCGTTTGACGGGCTACGGGCTCGATCCTTACCCAACCCTCATTCCTGGTGCTCGAAAGGGCAATCGCAAGTGAGCGCGCCGAACGTGACTGTCCTCGGTGGTGGCAACTGGGGCACCACGCTTGCACAACTGTGCGCCGACGCGGGCTGTTCCGTCACGCTGTGGCTGCGCAGCGAGGAGGGCGCGAGAGAGATCCGGGAGAGGCGCACGAACCACCGCTACACGGGCGACACGCAGCTCTCCGAGCGAATCGAGCCAACCACCGATCTCGAGGTCGCGGTACGCAATGCGCGCATGGTGCTCGCGGTCATTCCGTCGAGCGCATCGCGCGGCGTGATTCGCACGCTCGGCCGTCTCGTCACCGGCGAGCAGATCTTCGTGCACGCGACCAAGGGCCTCGAGCTCGACTCGGGCAAGACCATCTCGCAGATGGTGCGCGAGGAGACGGCCATCAAGAAGGTCGGCGTGCTGAGCGGGCCGAACATCGCGCCCGAGATCCTGCGCGGCCTGCCGGCGGCCACGGTCGTCGCCAGCCATTACCCCGAGGTCGTCGAGGTGGCCCAAGCCGCGCTCACCACGCCGCGCTTTCGCGTGTACGCCAACGACGACGTGGTCGGCGTGGAGC
The DNA here is from genome assembly GCA_964398415.1 of uncultured Polyangiales bacterium. Classification (GTDB taxonomy): domain Bacteria; phylum Myxococcota_A; class Polyangia; order Polyangiales; family DASUME01; genus DASUME01. The sequence goes on from CAYNOM010000012.1 coordinate 20,528, forward strand.
TCGGGGGCGCGCTGAAGAACATCGTCGCCATCGGCTCGGGCATCGTCAGCGGCCTGTCCCTCGGCGAGAACACGCGCGGCCTGTTGATGACGCGTGGGCTCTCGGAGATGACTCGCTTTGCCGTCCAACACGGCGCACGGCCGCTCACGCTTTCGGGGCTCTCCGGCATGGGCGATCTGGTCGTCACCTGCTCGTCTCAGCACTCGCGCAACTATCGTGTGGGGCTCGGGCTCGCGCAGGGCAAGCCTCTCGACACCATCCTGTCGGAGCTGGGTATGGTCGCCGAGGGTGTGCGCACGACACGCATCGTCCACACCATCGCGGAGCGGCTGGGTCTCTACATGCCCATCACCGCCGCCCTGTGTCGCGTGCTCGACGGCTCGCTCAGCGTGGGCGCAGCGCTGCGCTGGTTGATGGAGCAGCCCGCGCGCGTCGAGGTCGACGCCGACTTACTCGGCGGCTTGCCATGAAAGCGCTGGGCTGGACCATCGTCGCTTCGGGACTCGTCCTCCAGTACCTGCTCGCCGCAGACGCGCTGCCCGTGCCGCGCACGACTTGGCTCGGCATGCCCGTGGGCCCGCTCGGCATGTTCGTGGGCCTGCTACTGAACTGGCTCGGCTACATCGTGCTGCACGTGGGCTTTCTCGGCGCCCGTACCGCAGAGCTCGACCGCGAGATCGAGGCCTTGGAGCGCGCACGCCGCAGCGAGAGACCCCTGCCATGAGCCCGCTCGTCTTCACCTTCGTCGTGCTCGGCGTCTACCTCGTCGGTCTCGAAGCCGTGGGCTGGGTCGCCTATCGACGCGCCAAGCAAAACACGGGCGACTACTTTCTGTCGGGCCGCAGCGTGGGTCTCGTGGCACTCACGGGCACCACCATGGCGAGCCTGCTCAGCACAGGCACCGTGGTGTCGAACGCTCCCAATTTCTATCAGTTCGGCACGCAGTACTTCTGGGTGATCTTCTTCGGCTGGACGCTGTCGTGCATCCTGTTCTTCGGGCTGCGCTTCTGGAAGCTCGGCAAGCGCTTCGGCTTCATCACGCCGGGTCAGCTCATGAAGGATCTGTACGCTTCACGGCGCGTGCAGCTCGCCTTCGCGGTCGTCGGGCTCGCCTGCCTCATGCCCTACGCCACGGCGCAGCTCGTCGCGATCGGCAAGGTGTTCGTCGGGCTCTCGCAGGGCAGCATCTCCTACGAGTGGGGCGTGTTGCTTGCGGCCGCAGCGATGGGGTTGTTTCTGCTCGCCGGAGCGCGCGCCGTGATCTGGACGGATGTGGTGCAGGGCTTTCTGTTCACGCTCTTGCTCGCCATCGCGGCGGTGCTCGTCGTGCACTGGTCGGGGGGCTTCGGCACGATGATCGACAACTTCATCGCGGCTCGCCCCGATCACACCGACTACGCCGAGATCGACAACTGGGATCTGATCGAAAAGAGCTTCGCCATCCCGGCCCTGTTCATGCTTCCGTACATGTGGCAGCGCATGTTCATGGCGAGCTCGGCGCGCGACTTGTCGCGTATGGCCGTGATCACACCGCCTCTGTACATCGTCATCATTCTTTCCTCGTGGGTGATCGGCGTGGGCACGCACACGCTGTACCCCGGCGGTCTCGTGCGTCCTGACGGCTTGCTCGGCACGCTGTTCGCCGAGCACGCGCCCTACTTCGGCGGGCTGATCCTCGTGGCTGCTTTCAGCGCGGGCATCTCCACCGTCGACAGTCAGCTTCTGACCGCCGCGTCTCTCGTCACCAAGGATCTTCGCCGCCCGAAGCCGAGCGACACCGAAGCGCTCGAGTTTCGCATCGGGCGCTTCACCACGCTCGCCATGCTCGTGGGCGTCACCGTCGTCGCGCTGTTTCTCGAAGAACGTCCGATCATCGACCTCGTTCTGCTCGGCATCTACCTGAGCATGGCCTTCGTCACGCCGACACTCGCCACCTTCACCCTCCGTCGCTGCTCCGAGCCCGCCGTGTACTGGGGCGTGGTGCTCGGCGCCTCGGGCTACGCCTTTCGGGCGATCTTCGACGAGACGGCCCTGGCCATCCTGCCGCGTGCGGGGCTCGCCTCCTGGAGCGTGGGCCTGTCTACCCTCGCCGTCGTGATCGGCATCCTGGTCGCGCCGTGCAAGGAGCCCGACCCACGCCGCTTCGAAGGCATCTGAGACGCGCGTTAGAGCTCGAAGCCCACGCTCGCGAGCGCACGCAAGAGCGACGCCTCGGCCCTCACGTCCTGCATGCGGGAGATGCGACGGCGGGCGAGCAAGCTCCCGCCGAGGTAAAGGCCATAGCCCGGCACGGGGTAAATGTGGAGCGAGCCCTCGGTGTCGAGCACGGCCGCTTGGGAGGGGATGTCCGCCATCAACGTTTCCTGCGTGCGGTCGAGCCCCTCGGTCGAATCGTAGAAGCCGTACAGACCTCGCACGCGCGCGACCACGAAGGGCAGCGTCAGCGACACGTCGAAGCTCGCCGAGAGTCCGAAGTCGTAGGTGTAGCCGAACTTGCTCAGCACGGTCTTCGTCTCGACGTCGGGGTGGCTCTCTTGCCACGCGGGATACGCAAGCGAGTGAATGCCAGCGAAGTCCGGACTGACGCGCGTCGACAAGTGAAGCCAGCCGTCTCCGAGCAGGCCGTCGAGCTCGAAGGAGAGGCCAGGCAGGTGCGTGATCCCGAGCTCGTCGACGAAACCGCCGAGGTCCGCGCGGCGATAGCGATAGCCGAGACCGCTGCCAATCAGAAAGCTCACGCCGCGCTGATCGGGCGCGATGTCCTGGTAGTAGAAGCCCGCGAGCACCGTGTCTGCGTAGAGGTCGACCTCCCACTGTTGCTCGCCAGCCGTGGTAAGCGAAAACGAGAGGCTCGAGACGTCGGCATCATGCAGAAAGCGCATCACCTTGCCGGGACGTAAGTACGAAGGGATGGCCACGAACGCGAGCTCGCCGCGTGTGGTAGCAGCCACGGTGTCGCTCTTGGCCGTGACGTTGAGCGAAGGTCCGAGCGAGATCGAGAAGCGATGCCACAGATCGGCCGGAAAGCCCAAGTCGTCGGCCGCGAAGGCCGCGTCTCCCGTGCCGTCGAGCTTGTCGTGAACGGCAGTGAACGCGCCGAGCGAGTAGGCAGAAATGCGCTGCGCGACACCTCCGCGGCCGACGGGTCGATTGACGTACCAAGCAAATTTCGACCACACCTCACCGATGGCGATGCCCGCGAGCGGCGTGGAGATGAGGTCGTTGATGCTCACCTTTTCGCGAAACTCGAGGCCGTACTCCCAGGCCAAGGTGGCCCCGACGGCGCTGAGCATCGACAGTCCGAGCCCGAGGTCGTTGCTGCGCCCGATGTGGTAGTAGGCCGCGCCCGACAAGGGATGCCAGATGAAGTTGATCGGGAACGTGTTGTTGTCGAAACGCAGCACCTCTGCCGTGAAACGCGCGTTCAGGCCGGGCAGATCCCAGTCTTTCTTGTTCTCTTCCTTCTGGATCCAGTACCAGGTGGCGCCCACGCCCAGCGCGAGCGTCTCCTCGAGCAGCGCCCGCACGTAGTGCCGCTCGGGCCTTGCGTGGAGCGCCTCGTAGGCCTCATCGAATGAACGCAAACCACCGCGGCGATCCACGAAGCAGTCATCGCTGTCGACGCATGTCTGATCAGCACGCGCGACGCCGACAAAAGCCGGCAGGGCGAGCGCGATGACGAGGAGCAGACGGAACATACGCGGGACTCGACGGGGTGGAAGAGTCTCCTCGACCCACGTGTGACGGGCGCGGGACAAGGGGAGATACGACGCTGACCGGCTTCGATTCGCAAAGAGGGAGGGAAACGAACCGTACGGACGCAGCGTTACGGTAGCTCGCCGCGCTCTGCTCGCAAGCAGGCGGCAAAGCCTTCGCGAAAGCTCGGGTAGCGAAAGCTCAGGTTGGTGCGCGATTTGAAGCGGCTCGCATCGATCTGACGATCGTTTCGCAAGGTCACGTCGACCGCGTCGAGGGGCACACTCGGCGGGCAGGGCACGCCCAAAAGGTCGGCCAGATAACGCACCACTTCCCCTTGGGGGCAGGGCTCGTCATCGGCGAGCACGTAGGTCTCGGGCCCGAGGCGCAGCTCAACGGTCCGCAGTAGGGCCTCGCACAAATCGTCGACGTGAATGCGGCAGATGTGGTGGCTGCCATCGCCCGCGATGCGCGCGGTGCCGGCGCGCACCCGCACGTGCATGCCACGCCCAGGACCGTAGATCGCCGCCACGCGCAGGATGGTTGCCCCCGCCGCGCGAAAGCACGCCTCCGCCTGAAGGCGAAGGTGGCCGCGCGGATGATCGGGAGCCACGGGCGTTTCGTCGTCGATGGGCCCGCTCGTCTTGCCGTACACCCCGGTCGTGGACACGTACACCGCGGCAAAGGCGCGACGCGCAAGCTCGGCCACCCGCGCATCCGTGTGTCCGTCCGGGGGAAAGGTGACCACGATCGCCGTATCGGCGCTCACATAGGAAGCCAGCGTGGCGGCATCGAGCTCGCGCATGACGAGGGGTGTCGCGCCGCGGTCGCGCAGCTCCTGCTCGCGCCCAGGGTCGCGCGTCGTCGCGAGCACGGAGAGACCGCGCCGCTGCGCGTGGCCGATGAGACGCAGACCGGTGTAGCCACAGCCGAGGATCAACACGCGCGCGAGGGATGGGCCGCCCGCCGCCATGCTCAGCGACTCCTGCGGGAAGCCTTGCCGCGGCCTGTACCGGGGCGCACGCGCGCAGCTTCGCGCAGGGGCTTGGCACTCGTGGCGAGCGCGTTGCGGAGCCGCTCGATCACCTCGCCGCGCGCAGACTGCCCGCCTTCACGCAGGCGATCGACCGCATCGGACAGGCTCTTTCGCACGTCGGGGTGGGACGCACGCAGGCACTCCGCCTCGAGCCACAGAAGCCCCCGGTCGCCACCGCGCACGCCGATCACCACGGTTGCAAGCGTCTGCGACAGCGACAAGAGCGCCCGCCTGCGCGCATCGAGACGCTCTGCCGCACGCGGCGCATCCGCGATGGCGTCGATCGTACGCGCCAAGTACGAGAGCAGCGCCTCGGGCTCGCGCAACGTGGCGATGACGCGCGCCACGCTGAACACCTCGATCGCGAGGGCTGCGCTCCCGAAGGAGATCTCGCGATTGTCGGAGTCGAGCCACAGCTCTGCCTGGGCCACCAGCTCATCGGCGAAGCCCGAGAGCGCGAGCTGCGTGAGGGCGTCGAGCGTGCCGACGCGCACAGGGCTGCGTTCATCCGCCGCGAGCTCGCCCAAGGTCGGCCAGGACTGATCCACGTCGAGCCCCTGCCGGATGCGCTCCGCAAAGCCCTAGGCCGCCGCCACGGGCCGAAATACGCGGTCCGTGTCGGGGGCCGCATCGTCGGCCGCGAGCCGCGAGAGCAGCTTGGCCACCGGGCCCGTCGCCCGCTCCACCTCGGCCCCAAAGGCCGCCGCGAGCTTGAGGCTCGGCTTGCCGCTCGGGGTGATGCCGTGGCGCGCGAGCAGCTCCTCGAGCTTCTTCCCCTGCCCCGCGAGCGCCTCGACGAGGGCGGCCTTGAGCTGTTCGTTGTGAATCCCGGCTTCGGTGCGTGCCATGACGTTTGGCCAAGCCTAGCAGCCTGTTGAACAATGGCCCCCGACGCTGGCCCATTCACGCACACCCGTGGTCATC
>CAYNOM010000013.1:0-25212 GCA_964398415.1 uncultured Polyangiales bacterium
GCTCTATCTCGTGATGGAGTACCTCACCGGCACGTCGCTCTCCCACGAGTGCGCGAAGGGTCCGCTGCCGCTGCCCCGCGCGGTCGACATCCTCGAGCAGATGTGCGCGGCCCTAGCCCGCGCCCACGACCTCGGGGTCATCCATCGCGACCTGAAGAGCGACAACATCATGCTCACTGCGCGTGGTGGTCGCCGCGACTTCGTGAAAATTCTCGACTTCGGCCTGGCCGCCTTGGCCCGCGATCCGCGCCTCGCCCCGAAGGGTGCGGTCTTCGGGACGCCCGAATACATGTCGCCCGAGCAGGCGCGCGGCGAGGATGCCCACGCCCAGAGCGATCTGTACGCACTCGGGATCCTCTTCTTCGAGATGGTGACGGGGCAGCTGCCCTTCCGCTCGAACGACCGCGAGACATTGCTCGAGATGCAGCGCACGGCACCGCCACCGCGACCGCGGGCGCTACGCACGGATCTGCCCCAGGCCGCGGAGAGCATCATCCTCAAGCTACTCGAGAAAGACCTGCGCAAGCGCTTCCGAGACGGCCACCATCTGCAGGAGGAGCTCAAGGCGTTTCAGCGTTCGCTGCCGCAATCGCAGTGGGACGTGCAGTCGGCCATGCAGGACACGCCGCAGGCACCGCCACCGCCACCGCCGGCCCAGACGCCGCACGTCGTGGAGTGGGGCACCCGCGCAGCCCACTTCGCGCGCATGGTCGCGCGGGCCTATCCGAACGGCAAAGCCCCGACAGACGTTCAGCAGGCGGCCGACCGCTGCTGGGAGCTCGCGGCACGCGCCTCACGACTCGAGGGGGAGCTCGCGAGCCACTCACGCAAGCTCGAGGCCATCGAGCGCCGCGGACGCGCGCTGCGCGCGGAAATCGGCCGCAAGGTGGAGGAGCTCGCGTCCGAGGAGTCGCGCACCCTGCGCGAGGCGTCCTCCGAGCGCGAAGAGGCAGAGCGGGTGCTCGCCTCGAAACAGCAGGCCGAGCGACGCGCGGTCGAGGCCGCCAAGAAGGCGGATCAGGTGGCCACGGAGGTCAAGGACGTGCCCACCCTGCGCCGCGTGTTCGAGGAGGCGGGTGCGGCGCGCATGGCCGTCGAAGAGCTGTCGCGCCTCGCCCATCGTCACGAGAGCCGCGCCTCGACGCGGGAGGACGCTGCCAAGGACTTGCGGCGCCAGATCGACGAATTGCGAGCCCAGCTCTCGCGCTACGGCGACGCCCTCGAGAACGACCTCGCTGCTGGCCGCGAGCGCATCGCCACGCGCGTGCGTGAGGCACTCGGCTACGAGCAAGCCTTCGCGGGCGCCACGACGCTACTCGTCACGCACTTGCGCGGACGCCCCGAGTGTCGCGAGCTGATGGAGGAGCTCGAGGCTTCGAGTAGCAGCATCGTCGCCAAGCTGGCGAGCCAATCGCAACGGCACGCCGGCTGACCGAGCGCGCTTTCCTGCGTCGTGGCCATTGCTCGGCGCGGCCCGAGCGGCTAAGTTCGCGCGCACGTTTGGCCGAGTGGCGGAATGGCAGACGCGGCGGATTCAAAATCCGCTGTCCTTACGGATGTGTCGGTTCGAGTCCGACCTCGGCTACCAAACGTTGCAGCGGAGCACGCGCACATCGTGGATCGCGTCGCCGTCATCGTGAATGGTAGGGCTCGCCAGGTGACCGAAGACCTGGTGGAGGTGCTCGACCAGCTCGTGCGCAGCGGAGACCTCTACGTCTCACGCGACCTCGAAGAGGCCGATCGCATCGCCGAGACCATCCTCGATCGTGGCTACCGCACCGTCCTGACGGGGGGCGGAGACGGCACGTTCGTGCAGATGGTGACCCGCATCGTGCGCGGCGCGCGCCAACGCGGTGTGTCGCCGCCCCGCTTTGGGTTGCTCAAGCTCGGCACCGGGAATGCGCTCGCCTGGGTGCTCGGCAGCCAAAGCCCCAAGGGCAAGGGCATCGTCGCGGACTTGGGGCGGCTGCGCACCGAGGGCGGCAGCCGATCCCTGCGCTTGCTCGACGTAGAAGGCCTGCTGACGCCCTTTGCAGGCCTGGGTGTGGACGCTACCTGCCTCGACCACTACGCGCGGACGAAGGAGCTGCTCGCGCGACGCAGGCTGACCCGGGGCCTTTCCGCTGGGGCGCCCGCCTACCTCATCGCGATCGTGGGGCGCAGCCTCCCCGAGTTCGTGCTGCGCCCGCACCCGCACGTGCGCGTGGTCAACGAAGGGGCCGAGGCCGTGCTGATGGGCACAGGCGACAAGGTGGCGGCCCGCTTCGAGCCGGGCGCCGTGCTGTTCGATGGCCCATCGCGTATCGTCTGCATGTCCACCATCCCCTACTGGGGCTTCGGAGCGCGGGTGTTTCCCTTCGCAGACGAGCGCGAAGACCGCTTCAACCTCAGGGTTGCCGACATCACCTCCACGGAGGTCGCGCGCCACATCAAGGGCCTGTGGCGAGGCACCTACCGCAGCCCCACCATCCAAGACTTCCTGGTCGAGCGGGTGTCGATCCACTACGACGACGACATGCCCCTGCAGGTGGGCGGCGACGTGGTCGGCCGGCGCCGCGTCGTCCACGCGGCCCTGTCGGAAGCCATCCAGGTGGTCGACTATTACGCGCCGCCGCCGGTTTGAGTCCGCGTACGTTGACCGCCTCGGTCCGGGTTCGTTACTTTTGCACGCGGTCCGAAGACCGAGGGCGCCCCACGAGGGGCACTTCCGCAAGGGGTTCAATGAGACGGATGAAGCGGGTTTCGTACCGCGGGCTCTGCTACGGCGCCGCACTGCTCGTCAGCGCAGGGGTCGGAGCGAGCGCAGCCGCCACCGACATCAAGGGCAGTCTGACGACCAAGGGCGAGAGGAAAGCCAGCGGAGCAAGCTCTCCGCGCGCGCCCTACTGGCAGGAGTGGAATGGCTTCATCGAGCCCAAGAAGAACACGGTCGACCTCACGCGCGAGGTGTCTGTGGTGCTGATCGGAGCCGAGGGCTCGAAGGACGCGACCACCGTGCGTCTGACCGGCGGCCAGCTGTACCCCCAGACCATCGTGATGCAGCAGGGCACGAGCCTGCGCGTGCGCAACGAAGACGACTTCACGCACAAGCTCTTCGCCGACGGGCTCGCAGCGTTCGACGCGATCGAGACGAGCCCTGGACAGGGCAGGCAGATCCAGGTCGATCAGGCGGGCAGCTTTGCGGTCCATGACGTGCTCTCGCCGCATGTGACGGGCACCCTCCACGTGTTGCCGAAGGTCACGCAGGTGGCGCTTCCGAAAGCCGACGGCAGCTACGTGCTCAGCGGAGTCTCGCCGGGCAGCTACACGCTGAAGGTGTTCTTCGGAGACAAGGAAGTCAGCTCGAGCACGCTCGACGTGACCAGCACTCGCGATGTGGTGGTCGATCCCGTCGCCATCGACGTCACGGGCGGAAAGTAAGGACTTCGCGCGATGATCTTCTCTCGCATCCTCTATTTGCTCTTCGCTCTGGTCGCCGTGTTCTTCGTGGCCGCGGCCATGCTTGCACAAGGCGTCATCAACCGCGAGCGCGTGTCCGATCTCGACAGCGGCCTGCGGCGCGACCGCTTCGGCCTGGAATCGTTGCTCAAGCTCGATGCTCGCGCACGCCTCGACACGCTGGCGCCCATCGCCGCGGACGGCACGATCCGCGAAGCGGTGCGAAAGCCAGACGGCAAGGTCGAGGGCCAGGACGCCACCAAGGCCCTCAAGGAACGCCTGCGCACGCTCAACCAGCAGCTCGAGGAGCTGCGCGCCGACCTGCTCATCGCCGTCGATTCGAACGGCATGATCGTGGCTCAGGAGGGCAGAAAGCCCCCGCGCGAAGGTGCCGGGCTCGGCAAGGTGCCGGTGGTCGAGCGCGCGCTCGCGGGCTACCTCGGCGATGATGTCTGGGTCTACGACGGTGCGGTATACCGCGTCGCGGCGCGTCCCATCGTCGATCGCGGCATGTACGCGGGGGCCCTGATTCACTGTCAACGCCTCGATGCCGTGCTCGCCCAACGCCTTTCCGAGCGACTCGGCGGTGCCACCGTCGCCTTCTTCTTCGGACAAGACGTGGTGGCGAGCTACACGCCAACCGACGTGGTCGGCGCGCCCACGCAGAACGAGCTGACGACGCCACTCGCGACCGCGCTCGCCGATCCGCGGCTCAAGGAAGGCGGCGCCTCCGAGGCCATCGACCTCGACGGCCGCGCGCGCGCGGTCTACTCACTGATCGCGGGCAGCGCATCGAGCGCCAACGTGGGCTACGCGATCGGCCGCCCCTATCGCCTCGTCACCAAGCCATGGAACGTCTTCGACGAGACGACGAAGGAAGACGTCGCCCAGTTGCCCCGGCTGTGGCTCGTGCTCGGCCTGCTGCTCGGAGTTCTCGTGGCGATGCTCGCCCTGTTCATCGAACATGACCGCCACTTGGTCGCGTTCCGGCGCATGGCGACGCAGCTCTCGAAGGGCGAGATCACGGAGCTCGATCTCGCGGCCCTGGGCGGCCGTTACCGCAAGGTCGCCGCAAGCATCAACGATGCGCTCGATGTGGTCGTCGAGAAGAGCGGCGGCAAGCGTAGAGCCTCGAAGGCAAACCTCGACGAGATCCTCGGGCCGGCTCCGGAGACCTTGACGAGCGCGGCCTTCAGCTTCGGTGCGGACGCAGAGGTGCCCGCAGCGGCCGTTCAGGTGCCTGCACCGATGCCCGCACCGGGCGCCATGCCTGCCCCCGTCGTCATGCCCGCGCCAGGCGCACGGCCTGCGGTGCCAGCCATCCCCAAGGTACCGCCCCGGGTGCCGCCTGCCCCCACGAGGCCCGAGGCCGACTCAGCCGGCGCGAACGGCGGGGAGAAGTCGGTGATGCTGCGGCTCGATGGCTCGAGCGATGGCGACGACGAGCGCACGTTGGTCGCCGAGGTGCCCGACTCGCTGCGCAGCCCGACGCGCGACGACGAGGCGCACTTCCGCGAGGTCTTCGAGCAGTACGTGGCCGTCCGCCAGCAGTGTGGCGAGCCCACAGCCGATCTCACCTACGACAAGTTCGCGGTGACGCTGCGCAAGAACCGAGACCAGATCGTACTCGCCCGTCCTGACACCCAGGAGGTGCGGTTTACGGTCTACGTGAAGGCCGGCAAGGCGGCACTGAAAGCCTCTCCCGTCAAGGCTTGAACGAAGCCCTGTGGCCCGCCCGATCGCACACGCTGCGGGTGCGTGAGCGGGCTTGCGCAAACGCGCTGGGACGCTTGACCGAAGGCGCAGAGGGACATAGCTTCAGCTCATGGTTCCTCTGCGGGGCCCGTGTGTGAAGGAGCGAAAGAATCCCTTACAAGCAATCAACCAGGGAGTGAACCTTCGCGGTGGTGTGCACGCCTCACGTTCGTCGTAAGGAAGCCTGAAGCCGCGAATACCCACGCCCACCTAGCAACTTTGCTAGGGGTTCGATGTATCCTCCCACGGTCTTGCGGTACGAACCTTTTTCTTCGGCTCCGAGCATCCCTCGGAGCCTTTTTTTTGTCCGGCTGCAGCCGCGGAGATCGCGCCCGCTTGTAGCAGACTGCGCCTCATTTGCCGTGTCGACCGGCGCCCACCCAGGGCACGTCGGCGACGCCAGCGCGGTGGTTCGCGAGACGGGCCAGCACGAACAGGGTGTCGCTCATGCGGTTGAGGTAGCGAATGCATTCGCCGCGCACGGGCTCGACCTCAGACAGCGAAACGAGCCGGCGCTCGGCCCGTCGGCACACGGTGCGGCCGAGGTGCAGACAGGCTGCGGCGCGGGTGCCCCCTGGCAACACGAAGGTCTTGAGCGGCAGAAGCTCGGCCTCGGCCTTGTCGATCGCGTTCTCGAGCATCAGCACGTCTGCATCGGACACGAGCGGAATGCCTAGCTCTGCTTTGCTGTCGGGCGCGGTGGCGAGCTCGGCCCCCAGATCGAACAGGGCGCTCTGCATGCGTGCAAACAGTGCATCGAGCTCCGCGTCTTCGTGCTCGCTGCGCGCGAGACCGAGCACGCTGTTCAGCTCGTCGATCTCTCCGTAGGCCTCCACGCGCAGGCTCGCCTTCGAGACGCGTGCTCCGCCGAACAGACCCGTATCGCCCTTGTCTCCGGTCTTCGTGTAGATCTTCATGCGGGTTCCCCAGCGCCGACGAGCTCCGCGCGCGTGGCAAAACGTTGGCCAGGCTCGAGCGGATGTCCGGCGAGAAAGACGGCAGCCGGCATGCGCTTCTTGCCTTCGAGCTGAAGCGTTTCGATACGCACGCTACCTTCGCCGCAGGCCACGACGATCCCGCTCGCATCGGCTGCGAGCACCCGACCTGGCTCACCCGCATGCCCTTTGCGCTCGTGCACGCGCGTATCGTGCACCTTGATGCGCTTGCCCGCGAGCGCCGTGAAGGCACCCGGCCACGGGTAGAGCCCGCGCACCCGGTCGTGCACCGCCTGGGCCGAGGCCTCGAAGTCGAGCGCGCCGTCCGCCTTCTCGAGCATGCGCGCATGGCTCACGCCTTCTTCAGGCTGCGCCTTTGCCACGAGCTCACCTCGCACGAAGCGCGGGATCTCCTCGCGAATCAGCTGCCCCGACAGCTCGGCCAGGCGCCCTGCGAGCTCGCCGTAGGTCTCGTCTTCGCCGATGTCGAGCACACGCCGCGCAAGCTCGGGGCCCGTGTCCATGCCGGCGTCCATCTGCATCAGGCACACGCCCGTTTGCGCGTCGCCGTTGATCACCGCCCACTGAATCGGGGCGGCACCACGATACCGGGGTAAGAGCGAACCGTGCACGTTGACGCAGCCGAGGCGGGGTCCATCGAGCACCCCCTGCGGCAGGATGCGCCCGTAGGCGACCACCAGGGCGAAGTCGAGCTCGAGCACGCGCAGCTCGGCCTCGAGCGCGCCATCACGCACCTTGGTCGGCTGGATGACGCGGACGCCGTGCTCCTCGGCGAGCAGCTTCACCGGGGGCTTCTGCAGCGTGAGCCCGCGCCCCTGGGGCTTGTCGGGCTGGGTGACGACGAGCTGCACGTCGGCAACCTCGAACAGGGCTTTGAGGCACGGCACCGCGAATGCGGGTGTGCCCATGAATGCGGCGCGCGGCTTCACGCACGTCTTCTACCGCGCAACGCGCGTGTTTGCTACCGCGACGACTGCGACAAGCTGTCGAGCGCGTCGCCTCCACACGCCATTCTGACAACGGCGCGAACCGCTCGCTTCTGCTGCGTTCTCAGGGGAACGCGGCCCTGCTGCGGCCCGCATGTCGCAGGCACGCCCCTTGCTCAACAGCGCTCAGCACAAGGAGGCAAAGCATGCGTACGCGGAGGCTTGGAATGACGTTGATCGAAATCATGTTGGTCGTGGTGATCATGGCGATGATCGCGAGCGCGGTGGCCTACGCCGTACTTCCCATGGGGGACGACGCCAACAAAAAGCTCGCACGCCAAGGCGTACTGTCGCTGACCAACGTCGCCGAGATGTACACGATGCAGCATCCCGCGGAGGGGTGTCCGGCACTCGAAGATCTCAGGCCCCTGCTCGGACGCGGTAGCTCGCTCGAGGATCCCTGGGGCACCCGCTATGCGCTGCTCTGCGAGGACACGCCCGTCGCGCGCTCTGCGGGACCGGATCGCGAGCACGGCACCGCGGACGACATCGCTCTCGAGTAGCTACCGCTACGCGCTGCGAGCGGCACGCCCGACCAGGACGAACGTAAGGTCGTCGTCGAGCACCGGACCGGAGATATCCAGGATCTGTGACGCGAGCTCATCGCGAACGGCGAGGAGATCCGACTGGGTCTTCTGCTCGAACATCGCCCGCACGCGACGTACGCCGAGGGGGCGACCTCGATCGGCCTCGAGCTCATAGAGCCCATCCGAGGCCAAGAGCAAGCGGTCGCCGGGCGCGAGTGTCCTGTGCTTGCATGGAACATCCAGCACCTCGCCGCCGATCGGCATCCCTCGTCCCTGAAGCACCTCTGTGGAGCCGTCTGCACGGCGCACGAGCAAGGGTGGCGCGCCTGCGGACCAGAACTGCATCTCGAAGGTCTGCGGATCGATCTCGATCGCCGCCATCGGCATCATGAAGGCACCCTTGCACAGCTCGCGCATGCCCTCGTGCAGGCCGGTCAGGGTCAGCAGCACGTCGTGCGCATGGTCTTTCGGCGTTCGGCGGTACCAGCCCGCGACGACCGCGCTCACCATGGCCGCCGCCGCGCCGTGGCCGGTGACGTCGCCGACCACGATGCGCAGGCGTCCGTCGCTGAGAAAATCATAAAACCACCAGTCGCCCGCCACGCGAGACGCGGGGCGGAAGTGCGCTGCCAAGACGATGTCGCCGCGCCTTGCCTCGGTCTGAGACGGCAAGAGGAGGCTTTGGACGGCGGCCGAGAGCTCGAGATCCTTCTCGCGAGCTCTGCGCTCGATCTCGTACTGGGCGCTCATCGCCGCGGCGTGTGCGATCGCGATGTGGCTCGCCATGCCCACCAGGATGCTCAAGTCCTGTTGGTCGAACACGCCGCTCGCGATACGACTGTCGAGGTAGATCACGCCGAGCAGCCTTTCCCGAAGCATGAGCGGCGCGCAGATCATGCTGCGGAGACTGTGCGCGACGACGCTCTGGAAGCCCAGCTGGACGCCCTCGTCGATGCTGCTCACGACGAGGGGCTTGAGCGTCGTGGCGACTCGCTCGACGAGCGATCGTGCGATCGAAGCTTGATCGTCGAGCACGTTGCCTAGACCGTCGCGCGCCGCGTAGAGGCGCAGCGCATCCGATCCCTCGGAGCGCAGAAACACGAAGGCGCGCTCGCCCCCGAGCACGCTGAGCACCTGCGTGAGCACCGCGTGCGCCTGCTCGTGCGGGTCGGTGCTCTGCGCTGCGGCGAGGCTCACCGCCAAGAGGGCGTCGCGATCGCGCCGCAGGCCCAGCCCAGCAGTCACGGTCTCGGTGTGTGCCGTCGATCCCACGGTCACGTGGGTACTCGAGGCCATGTGCGTGGATGGCGCGCCCAGGTGATAGTGGCGGCGCACGCTGCGCGCGACGAGGACCCAGCCCATCTTCTCGGCCAGATCGAGCGCCCAAGTGAACTCGCGGTTGGCTGCGGCCACGTGACCCATCGTGCGCAGCACGGCCGCTCGCTCCACGCGCAAGGCGAACAGGCCGCGCGGCGCGTCCCACAGCTCCGCAATCTTCTCGCCCTCCAAGAGCTTGTCGAGCGCCTGCTCGTACTTGCCCGAGAGCGCGAGATGAATGCCTCGCGCGTGCAGCAGCATCCACTTGTCGACGTCGCGACGCACGCAAGCTTCGAGCGCCTTCAGCCCCTCCTCCACTTGCTTACGCCTGAGCGGGGCCTCCGCCTTCTCTCCGGACATGTACTGGCGATAGCGAACCATGACGCGCTGGTACCAGTAGGGTACGTGGTGCCAGCTGGCGGTACGCGGGCTCAGATGACTCTGGAGAAGCTCGTCCATGAGCTGGTCCACGTCGATCGAGACATCGTCCGTCTCATGGCAAAGACCGAGCTGCAGGTTGTGAAACATGAACCAGCGAAGGGGATTGACCGTGGGGCTCGGCGGGTTCTTGTCCTTGAGCTCTTGAACACGATACATGCTGGTGAACTGCCCTTCGAGGAAGTCGAGGGACGCTGAGAGCAGAACGAACCCCTCACTACGCGTGTCGTCCTGGTAAGAGCGTTCGCGCAGCATGCGTTCGCAGTGCTCGACATACTGGCGCGCCGTCGAGACGTAGCCGCGCGAGGTGAGAGAGAGCGACAGCTCCATCGTACACATGATCAGCTCGCTCACGTCGAGCACACGACCATAGCGACGCAGGCAGTCGGCGCTCACCCGCTCGGCATCGCTCACCGCCCCCTGGAAGAACAGCGCGCTTCCGTGGAGCTGCGCCACCCGCGCCTGCGCGGTGACATCGCCGAGCTCGCGCGCAAGGTCCGCCGCGCTGCTCGCGACCGCGTCGACCTGAGCTCGCTTGCCGCCAAAAGCCGAGATGGAGTGGGCGCGCGCCGCCCGAGCCCAGATCAGCTCTCGAGACGGACCTATGGCATGACCAATGTACATGTTTCGCGCCAGGCAGTAGGCGACGAGAACAAACTGGGCCTTGACGAAGCCATAGGCACCGGTCTGCTCGACGAGCTTGTACTGCGCACGGAAGGCTGGATCTCCAGCCTTGCGCCCAAAGCCCCAACCGAGCTTCTCGAGGAACAAGGTGACGAGGAGATAGCCGAGCGCGACGCTCAGGAGCTTCAGCGCACCGCCGCTCGGAAAGCGCTGGCCGAGCGCGCGAAAGCCGTGATCGAGATGCATCGCCATGCGCTCGGTGTCGAAGCCCGACCACATGGCAAATTCGGCGAGACGCAGCTGAATCTGAGCCCTGTCGCCCGGGTCGCTGCACTCGCGCGCGGCCTCTTCGAAGCACGTCACTGCCGCCTCGACCCGTCCACAGCGTGCGTAGGCCTCACCCAGCCCCCACGCCACTTTGTGATCGGCCGACAGCGCGAAGGTCTTGCCGACCTCGCGTGCGCCTTCGAGCCACTGGGAAGCCTCTTGGAACGCGTGTTGGGCAAGGCACGCGTGCCCTGCACGCGACAGCGCATGAAACGCCTTTGCGGCGCTCTCTTGCGTGACGCAGCCGCGATAGTGGGTGGCGGCACCGAAGCACGCGGCAGGGTCGCCTGCGGTCAGCTTCTGCTCGTACCAGACTGCACCGCGGGCGTGAAGCGACAGGCGCTCGTCGGCTGGGAGCTCGTCTGCGAGCGCCTCGAGCACGTTCTCGTGCAAGAACGCGTGGCGCACCGCATCCCCGTCCTGCACCCGCTCGATGACGTGCAGCGCCACGCTCGCGGCGAGCGCGCCGCGCACGGTCTCGGGCTCGAGGCCCCCGATCTGGCACACCGCCTGTTCGTCGATGTCTCGTCCCAAGAGCGCCGCGACGCGCAGTACCTCGCGCTGCTGCACAGGGAGCCCATCGACTCGCTGAAGCGCCAGCTTTTCGACGCTCTCCGGGATCGCGACCTTGCGCAGGCGCTCGGCGTCGAGGCACCAGTGTCCGAAGCGCGCGGTCAACAGACCCTGGTCGAGGAAAGCCGTGAGCAGCTCGACGACGCCACTCGGAGCACCGCCGCTGCGCGCGTACAACTGGGTGGTAAGGCCCGCGTCGACTTGCTCGCTGCCCAGGAAATCGGCGGCCAAGGCCGCGACTCCCTCCTCAGAGAGCGGGCCCAGCCTGATGGTCAGGCCGGCGTGGCTCGAGAGCGGATGCGGTTCGCTGCTCGGCTGAGCCGTGCAGGCGATGGCGATGGGAAGCTCAGAAACCCGTGCGACCAACCGGTCGAGGACGGCACGCGTCGGGGTGTCCACGTGCTCGATGTCGTCGACCGCCAGGATGAGTCCGCCAAGGCCGTTCGCAAGGGCGACCAAGAGCTCGCAAACCGCCTCGTAGGCCAGGTCTGGCGACACGGTGTTCGCGTCCACGGCGGGGCAATCCAAGTGGGGCGCCAGGGCAGGAAACTGCAGCGCCCATACGGGCACGTAGTCGGGTGCGGCGGCACGCAGCAGCGCGCTCAACTCGGCTCCACCACGCTCTCGCGTAAGCTTGGTGATAGCCCCCCGCAGCGGCTCGAGCGGTGCCTGATTTCTGCTGCTGCATGCCGCCCACAAAGTCACCGAGCCACGACAGGCCTCGGTGTCGCACCACTCGCGCAGTAGATGGCTGGCACCATGGCCCTTCTCGCCCTCGACCCATACGAGAGCGCCCTTCTTGCCGCGCGCGCGTGTGGCAACGTGCGCGAGCTGACTCAGCTCCTCGGCGCGTCCGACGAGCGCGGTCAGCGTGCGCGTGGAGGACTCATCACGAGCTCGACCGAGGGCCGACTCGGGCGAGAGCGACTCGATGGCGCGAAGGTCTGCATACAGCGCCTGGGCAGACGGATAGCGATCGTCCGGATCCTTCGCGAGCAGTTTTGCGATGATCGCCTCGAGCGTGGGCGATACGTCCGCGCGCCGCGTGCGTACTCCTGGGGTGGGCTCGATCGCGTGCATCTGAAGCAGGCGTGCAGGATCGCTCGCAGAGAAGACGGTCTCGCCCGTCAGGCACTCGAACATCACCCCGCCGAGTGCATACAGGTCGGCTCGGCCATCGATGCCACGGCGCATCATGCCGGTTTGCTCGGGGGCGCTGTAAGCGAAGGTTCCTACGATCTCCCGCTCTGCGGCAGACGCGTCCGCCTGGGTGGCCAGGCCGAAGTCGATGAGCTTGGGCCGCCCCGCCTCGTTCAACATGACGTTGGCCGGCTTGACGTCGCGGTGAACGAGACCGCGGCGGTGGACCTCGCCCAGGGCGTCCGCGAGATCGATGGCCAGTGCGACCGTCTCCTTTTCTGTCAGCGGTTGTCGAGCGATGCGCATGGCGAGCGTCTCGCCGGAGACGTGCTCGAGCATCACGTAGGGCCGGCCCGATGGGTCCTCACCCACGCACAGCACCTTGGCGAGGCCCGGGTGCGACAGGCGCGCCAGGGCGGCGGCTTCACGCCGGAAGCGCACGGCGGCAGCGATGTCGAGCACGTTCGATCGGCATGATTTGAGCGCGACGTGGCGCCGCTCGTAGGTCGCCAAAAACACGACGCTGTGTGCGCCTCGCCCGAGCTCTTCGTGAACGATCACGCCAGGAATGCCCAACTCTGGCCCCTGCGCCTGCGGAACCAATGACGCTCGCATGCTCCCCCCGGTGACGATGGTAACGAAACCCGGCGAAGGGCGTTCTCGCTAAGGCCCAATCTGGCGGCTTAGATCACATCTGATGGTTGGTCGGCGAAGTTTCCATGTGCGGACGTCGCTTCCTGCTTGTGGGTCGCTCGCCAATCTTGCGATCATCCGAAGCCAGAGGGGCTGTCGCAGCGAGCTGCGACGAATGGATTCAGGCATGACGCAACCTTCACTATCCGTACGAGTCGTGGAGGCGGACGGCGGCCTCGTGATCGCACTGGCGGGCGCGATCGACGAGCATTGCGGTCCCAGAGATATCGTTCCGCGCGTGGCAAGCCACGTGATTCTCGACCTCGATGGGATCGAGCGTGTGACTTCCTACGGCGTCATCAACTGGCTGGCTGCCATGAAGACGTTGGAGGGAAAGCAGTACGCGTTCGCGCGCTGCAGGCCCTCGATCGTGCGGCAGTTCAACATGATCACGGGCTTCGGCAGGAAGGGAATGCTCCTCAGCCTGTATCTTCCGTACTTCTGTGCGACGTGCAGCGATGAGTATGAGTTTCTCCTCGACCTGACGCTCGACTTCGGGCCGGTTCGCACGCGCACCCCTCCCTCGACCCGCTGTCCCAAGTGCGGCACCGGGGGCGAGTTCGACGACGCGGCAGAGACGTACTTCAACTTCGGCGCAGACCACTCGGAGCCACGCCTTTCCGCCGGGCTCCACAAGGTGCTGCGCGAGCTCGGCCGGCTGCCACCGATCGACTCCTACAAGTACACCGACCACGAGGTGAGGAGCCTGCAGGTGCTCCGCGCAGAGCTCGGCGCGACGGCAGACCGTTTGGCCAAGCGTCGCGGTGAACGGGACTCCTGACATGAGCGCCGCGGTGGGAACGCTGGGGCCGCCGGTGTGGAGCAAAACCAGCCCGCATCTAGGCATTCTCGTCGTCGACACGAGCGACCAGCGGCGCGCTGCGCTGGGAGACGCTCTGAGAGCCGGCCTCGATGCGGAAGTACAGCTCTCGGCGACGCTGCCGGAGCGAGACGAAGCGTGGGGCGTGGTCATCGTCGACGCGCAGGCCGTGCCTCACGGCGACACCGACGCCGTCTACCGCCGCTTCGATCGTCAGCGCGCCCAGGGCACCTTCATCGTCAGGGTCCCTTCGTCCGAGCGTAACGACGTGGCACGCTGGCTCGAACGTGGCGCGCACCATCTGATTTGCCGCGAAGAGCCCCACGCCGATGCAGACGTGGTGTCCGCCGTGCGCAAGCTGTTGTGGACCGGGGCGGCAGGTCCCGAGTGCTACCTGCAGCAAGACGCGCGCACGTGGCGGCTATCGCTGTCAGACTCTCGTGAAAAGGCTCAGGTCTTCGCGCTGTGCCGCGACATGGAGCACCTCCTCGGCCTGGGCAAGCGCAAGCGCGAGGCGCTAGAAACCGTCTGCGAGGAGTTCGTCACCAACGCGTTCTACAACGCTCCGGTCGACGCTTCTGGGGCGCGCCGCTTTGCGCACTTCAGCCGACGCGATCCGGTGAAGCTCGATCCGGGTGAAACGATCGAGGTGTTGATAGCGGCAGACGCCGAACGCGTGGCCGTATCCGTGGCCGATCCGTTCGGCTCGATTCTCCCGGAGACCGTGGCGGGCTACCTGAGTAAGTGCCTCCATCGCGGCGACGATCAGGTCGACAGTAAGCGTGGCGGAGCGGGCCTTGGTCTGTTCTTCGTGTACCAGTCCGTGTCCCACTTGGCAGTCAACATCGCGCCAGGCCGACGCACCGAAATGATAGGTTTCATCGATCTGTCCGTGACCGCAGGCTCCATCCAACGCCGAGCCCACTCCTTGGGCTTGTTCGTGACGACCTGAGCCGAGCGGCCACGTTTCTTGCTCTACGCCTCCTCGTCGGTGTCGCTCAATCCAGCTTGAACGACAGGCGCACGAGCACGCCCTCACGCACAGTGGGAACGCCTGCCACGAGCATGGGCTTGTACTTCCACTGCTTGATCGCTTCTACCGCCGCCGTGTTGAAGATACGCGCGGGGCTTGCCTCGACGACCTCGGGCTCGAGCACTTCACCATTTCTGCCGACCTTGAAACGAAGCAGCACCCAGCCCTCGATGTTGTGCTCCGCTGCGCGAGACGGGTAGGCAGGGCGCACTCGCGTCAGCGGACGTCCCAACGAGGTGGGCGGTGGGGATGTCCGGGCGGCGCCAACGACCTCGGGCGCGCCTGTTCGCGCAGTCCCGCCGCTGCCCACCTTACCAATACCGCCACCGGGGCCAGTCGGCAGACACACGCCATGTTCGCACGCGCCCGGCATCGCCTGGTCGGACGTCACGGTCGGTCCTGCCGCGACCGCACTGGGTGGCACGGCCTCGGCGGCAACCTTCTCCGGCTTGACCTTTTCCAGCTGCGGCGGCTCCTCCTCGGGAGGCTTCGGCTTTTCGACGACCTTCAGCTTCGGCTTGGGTGGCTCGATCACGGGTGGCGGCTCTACCGGTTCCGGCTTGGGCTCCGGTTCCACGACAGGCTCAGGCACGGCAGGCGGAATGTAGACCTCGAGCTCCACCGGCGGCAGCGGTTCAGGCACGTCTTGCGCAGGTGCGAGATAGGAAGAGGCCATGGCCACGCCCAGATGCAGGCAAATGGAGCCAAGCAACGCGATCGCAAAGACCGACCCTGGCAGCCCACGCCGCGCGATGGACCGGAGCAGATTGCCGGCCACTAGGGGGAACGTGCTCGAGAAAGCCGACGTCGGCGCCTTCGGGCACAGAGATGCTGCGGACGGCCTGACGCTTTCCAAAGAAATCCCTCCCGATCGTCATCGTAGACCAGCCTCCTTTCACAAGAGGTCGCAGACAGACAAAAGCGCGGGCGGCCTTACAAGGGGATGGACTACGGGATCACACGGAAATGTGGTCACCCCAGCGCACTGCACCCTCATCGCGCACCCGCGACGGTGAAATCGATGACCAAGCGCGATTTTCGACCGACTGGAATACGCTCTTCCGGTAGTACGATCAGGCCCATTCGGGGATCAGGGGGGGTTCATGCTCGAAGATGGCGCCGAGCGCGCACGAAGGCCAATTTGCGCGCTGAGTTGGGGTGTGAGGCGTACAACGCACGATTGGACGATCTCAGTAGCCATGGTCGTCGCCACCTTGTTTGCGGTCGGCGACGCCTCCGCTCAAAACGCGCCAGCGACGGAGACGCCGTCCGAAACGGCGCCGCAGCCGGGACCGGAAGCGCAAGAACCGGCACCTGCGCCGGACGAGCCCGCTCAAGCCGACGCGCCTGAGGGGGCTCCCTCAGCCGGGGAGACCTTACCCACACCGGGGGCCGAAGCTGAGCCTTCCGGCGGCGAGCCCGAGATCATCGAGGAAGAGTGGAACGAAGAGGAAGCCACCACCCTGCCCGCACCCGGTGAGGAAAAGATCGAGGAGATCACCGTCACTGCCCGCCGCCGTGAGGAGAGCGTGCAGACGGTGCCGGTGTCGGTGACGGCATTCAACGCGGCCCAGCTCGAGCGCAGCGAAATTCGCGATCTGAGCGACATCGAGGCCATGGCACCCAACGTCGTCATCGACTGGATCGCGGCGGGTCCTGGAGCCGCCGGTGTCACCATCCGCGGCGTGGGCTTTCGCGACGTGGAGAAGTCGTTCGAGCCCGCGGTGGGCATCCTGTTGGATGGCATCTACATCGGCACCAACACGACCGCCTTGCTCAACAACTTCGATCTCGAATCCATCGAGGTGTTGCGCGGTCCGCAGGGCACCCTGTTCGGCCGCAACACCACCGCAGGCATCATCAACGTGCGTCGCACGAGGCCGACCGGAGTCTTGGGCGGCAAGGCGTCGGTCACCGTCGGTCGCTGGGGGCGTCACGATTACAAGAGTCTCGTGAACTTCCCGATCACCGATGATCTGGCGGGCAAGCTCTCGTTCTATTCGCTCAACAACCGTGGTCTGATCAAGAACATCACGACGGGCGAAAACGCGCCAGACAGTCACTACTACTCTGGCGCGGTCGATCTCCAGTACACCCCGACCGATGACTCCACATACTGGCTCAAATACGAGCGCGTGACCGAACGGGCCCGCACGATCCCCCTTCCATCGGCCAGCGATGAGACGGACGCCGTGTGCAACGGGTTCGGCGCTCCTGGTGTGTTTACAGCGTTTCCGCAGGGCCAGTGTCGCTACTGGAATGCGCCTAAGGATCCCAACTGGGATGACACTCACCGCATCGTGGATCTCGGGAAGTTCGAGGCGGAGAGTGCCTTTCGCGACAACTCCGATCTCGACCTCGATGCCGTCACGGCTGAGGCAGACTGGAGCCTAAAGAAGGGGCGCTTGGTTTCGCTGGCTGGCTTCCGTGGTCACGACGAAGACGTCTCTCAGGACTTCGATGGCTCCGCGGTGAGCTTCTACGAGGTGCGTCGCAGCCAGCGCTTCGACCAGGTCAGCGAGGAGCTGCGCCTCGAGATCGCCCCGGTGAAGGAGGTCAACCTCGTCGCTGGCCTCTACTACTTCTATGGCAACTACGATCTCAACGGCACGGTGTACGGGCTCTTCGATCAGCCTGCCCTGACCAGCCTCACGGGTCTGTCCACCGTGCCCGGCAACGTACGCATTCAAGATACGAGCCAGGCCACCCACTCCGGTGCCGGCTTCGCCAGCGTCGACTACGAAGTGCTCACGGGCCTGCGCCTGTCTGGAGGCGGACGCTACACCTACGAGCACAAGACTTTCGAGCACAGCTTCGCCTTCTCGCACTCGGAGGACGTGATGATTGCGCGCGCCTACGCGGGCGCGAACACCGAACCTCGAGTCAAGGCCGACAAGGCCTGGAGTCAGTTCACACCGCGCGCCGGAATCGACTACTCCCTGCCGAGCCAGTGGATGGGTGGCGACACCAACTCGGTCATGCTGTATGGGACGTTCGCGCAGGGCTTCAAGAGTGGTGGTTTCAACGGTCGCGCCGATCCCGCCAGCGCCGCAACGTACGACCCAGAGCTCGTCAATCAGTGGGAGACCGGAGTCAAGACGAGCTGGGCCAAACGCAAGCTCTTCTTCAACGTGGCAGCGTTCTACACCGACTACCAGGACAAGCAGGAGGAGACCATCGTCGCCAATGAGATGGGCGGCCAGCAGACGCTGACCACCAATGCGGCGAGCGCCACGATCAAGGGCCTCGAGTTCGAGGTCGCGACGACTCCCATCCGCGGCCTGAACGCCATCGTGGGAGGCCTGAGAATTTGGGGTAACCTCGGCCTGCTCGACGCCAAGTACAACGACTTCGTCACCGACCTCAACGGAGCCGGACCTGGAGACGCACCGATCCTGAAGAACTACAAGGGGCTGCGCCTGCGCGACGCCGCTCCCTATCAATTCGGTGTCGGCGCATCGAATCCGTACGAGCTGCACGAGTTTGGACGCCTGATTTTCTACTCGCAGTACCGCTTTCGTCCCAGGGTCCTCAACGCCTTCACGGTCACCGAGGTACGCGACGCGATGGGGACCAAGATCGACGAGGTCCCGGACGATCGCGGAAAGATGCCGGCCTATGGACAGCTCGACGCCTCACTCTCGCTGGAGATCGACGACCTCATGGCCGGTCAGTGGCGGGTCACCGCGTTCGGTCGCAACCTGACGAACCAGACGCCCAAGGCCGCCTACCTCGACATCGGCAACCTGTTCTCCTTTCAGGCGTACCAAGCCCCCGTGCAGTGGGGCTTCGAGCTCGCCGCAACATACTGACCGTGCACCAACACCTGAAGCGGAGTCATTGAACATGCAAACAACGGTGCGAGCATCGCTCCTCGTCGTTGGTCTCGTGCAGCTCGGGATGGGCTGCGAGGCGGAAGCCACCAACGACTTTCTGATGGGACAGGATCCCATCCCACCGCCACCACCTGTCGACGCCGGGAGCACCATACCGGATGCAGGCGGCAACGGCGGTCCGGCATGCGTACCCATGCCCGTCGCAGATTGCTCCGGCGGCGCGGTCGCCGACATGTGCTCTTCGCAGGCGTCCGATGAGACAGGCACCATCAAGGGCACGGTGACCACCAGCACGACTCCAGACGGGCCCTACGAGGCCAAGGGCGACCTCTACATCTCCATCATCCCATCGTTCGACTCGTCGGCATGCGCCACCGAGGCGCCACCACCGGTCGCTCTGACCATCATCCACTGCGCCGATCTCTCGGATGGTAAGGCCGTTCCCTTCGAGGTCCATGGCGTACCTCCGCGCTCCGAAGCATGGCAAGTGTCGGTATTCCTCGACCCCAACGCGAACAGCATCGACGGTTGTGACCTGCTCGCGCTTCCGGCGGCCGTCACCCTCACGAACGCCGGCGAAACCGGTGATGCCGGCAACATCAACCTAGGTCTGCAAGGTTCGCTGCTCGTCACGGCCCAACCGACATGCGGCTACGCGGAGTGTATGTAACGCAGGGGCGTGGCGGACAACTGCTGCGTGTCCGCGATCGAGTCGTCTAGACAGCGCCGTCGCCACAGCCGACGATCAGACCGAGACAAAGGAGCGGAGCATGGCGGCGAGCGGTGTTGCACCCATTCAGGTCAGCGTGCGCAGCGATCTCATCTTCGTGACGTACCACTCGGGTGCCACGGACGAGCAATACAAGGCGTATCTCGACGCCATGACACGTCACGCGTTCGACGCTGCCAAGGCGAACCATGTGTTTGGCCAAGTGCACGACACCTCGCAGTGGACGCGGTCCACCGCGAAGCAGCGCCAGATGCAAGCCGACTGGATCGAGCAGCACAAGGACTTCCTGGGCAAGCGGTGCGCTGCCGTGAGCTTTGTGGTGACGTCAGCTCTCGTCCGGGGCGGACTCACGGCCGTGCTTTGGATGAGCAGCTTTCCCATGCCCTACAAGGTATTTGCAGGGCTCGGCGAGGCGGAGTACTGGACGCGAGCGAAGGTCGAGTCCGCGAAGCGCGCGTACGGCCTGGGCTGAGCCCCGTCTACACGATCCCGAAGTCAGCACGCTGCTGCATACACTGGGTCCTGCGCGCGCCTCGCCTCCCCTAGACGCGACGCTGTCGGCAGGCTCAGCAGCGGCTCGCTGCGTGTGAGGCAGCCGCACACGCGCCCCCGGGAGGCTGCTTACGCAACAGACAGATTTTTGGCGAGACACGCAAACTACGTTGCGTCCCAGGACATGCACGCTCTGGAGGATGGACGCCTCCCACTAGCTCGCGCGACGCGCGTGAAGTGCACGAAGGGAGTAAGGGCATGGAACAGGGGCTATGTAAGAGGATCGGTGCCGCGTTGCTTACAGCGACGCTGTTCGCCTCAGGTGGGTGCATGGGCTCGGTGGAAGACTACGAAGAGAGCCTCGCCTCAGAGGGCGAGAGCGAGCTCGTCGATTCAGATGATTCCGAGGGCGACGTCGACAAGGCGTTCCGACGCTTCAATGGGATGCGACGGATCAACGGACTGAGACGCTTCAACGGCGCGCCGGCCGTGAGCGGCTTCTCCACGGCCAAGCTCGATCGCAACACTACGTACTCCGGCATGGCCCGCACCTCCCTGGGCAAGGAGACGGTCCGCTACATGGTGGAGTGCGCCCTGTCGCGAGGAGACAGCATCTACATCGGTTCAGATCGCTACTACGGCAGCGTGGGCCTCGCGCCCGAGTGGAAGAGCAACAGCTGCAGCACCGCGTGCCAGGAGAAGGTCACCGCCTGCCTTCTCGCGCTCACGAATGGGCCCGGCAACACCGTCGAGCTCGAGCTCTCGGGGCGGGCGCCACTCGGCTACGGTCACAGCTTCTCGGGCCACGAGGCCACGTTCTTCGGGAACATCTTCAGCTCGTCTCCCAAGGCATACTTCTGCTTCGGCAACTCCCTGTACACCACACGGATGTGTCAGAACTACGAGTCGAACACGCCGGACAGCTGCCCCTACTTCGAGGCGCGCGGCCTG
Organism: uncultured Polyangiales bacterium; assembly: GCA_964398415.1. Classification (GTDB taxonomy): domain Bacteria; phylum Myxococcota_A; class Polyangia; order Polyangiales; family DASUME01; genus DASUME01. Next base: position 20,637 of record CAYNOM010000013.1, read on the forward strand.
TTCTGCGGCAACTATGGCCCCAACAATAGCAAGAGGGGCGCCTGCGACGGGTGGAACAGCGGAACGCCCACCCAATGCACGGGCGCCGACGGCAGGCAATACGCGCACCCCATCACCGTGTATCGATCCAGCGGAAACCGAAACCAAGCCCTGTCTACTGCGTGGTTCTCGGGCGAGCCGCTTGGCGGAAGCGCGGGCCGGTGGTGGCGACTGGGGCTCTGATCTGATCTGATACACTTTGTGATCGATCGACGTGCGTGGTGGATGCGTCATGCGCCTCATCGCTCGAGGACGAACCCATGCGCAAGCGTAAGCTTCTCACGGCATCCTTTCTCTCCCTAACCCTCGCCTGCGGTGGCGAGATCGGTGAGGGCAAGAAGCCCGTTCTCACGCCACCCACAGGCACGGACATACCGGACGACGAGCGCCCCTCGGGTGTCGAAGGAGACATCAACGGAGACGGTGTGCTCGACGCGGTCGGCGCGACCATCGATGCAGATGGCGACGGCAAACCCGATGAGATCGACGTGAACGGCGATGGCAAGCCGGACGGAATCGGGATCGACATCGATGGTGATGGTATCGCCGATGGCGTGGGCATCGACACCGATGACGACGGCTTGATCGACGCCATCGATACGAATGGCGACGGCTCGCCCGAGGTCACGAGCTCGCCCGATCGACCGTCCGCGCCCGGGGTGTTCAGCACGATCGCGTCGGAGCTCCCGGGCAGCGCGCCGACCGCCTGCGAGTGGGAGTGGACGATCCGCACGCTCACCTACAATCCGAGCGCAGCAACCCCTCGACGCATGTACACCGCGTCGTGCGACGAAGGTCCGCTGGCGAAGATGTTCGTGGCTGGAGCGGTCGGCGAGAATGCCCCGCACCCGGACAAGGACCCAACCTCCGGCTACGTGATGGTCGCTCAGCTCGACGACGCGAGCGGCAAAGTCAGCCGAAGCGGGCAGCGGCTGTTCGACGAATGCCTTTCGATGCACGGCATCGCCGTCAGTCCAGACTGCCAAACCATCGGCGTGCTGTGCCGCATTCCGAGCAAAGCCCAGGGCTTCGACAAGGACGTGCTCGCGACCCATCCCGCAGCCGATTGGATGACCAACCCTTACGTCTGCGGGGACAAGCTGAACGACGAGATGTGGCTGTTCGAGTGGACGAATGGCGATATCACCAGCGAGCCGAAGCGCTACATCGTGCACAAGTCGATCGGCAGCTGGGAGTATGGCAACAACTACCTTCGCCTCGGCAACGACGGCGACACATGGGGCATCGGCGTGAAGGCCACAGTCGGCGGCAAAGACGGCTCCGGCTGCCACGAGGCCGACGCATTCGTGGTGATGGACCGCGTCACGGAGAAATTTACGACGCGAGGATGGAGCTGGGCTTGCGGCACTGGGCACACGCTCATGAACCGCGTCGCGCACGATGCGACCACCGGCAAGTTCGCCGCGCTGTGCAGCACCGACTACAACGAGAAACAGGTGGGCGGCCTCGGAGCTTACTACTTCCGCATGGAAGACGGTGAGGCGCAGGAATTCCACTACCTCAACTTGGACGGCATCAAGAACAAAGGGGGAGCGTCGTCGATCGTGCCGCGCACGGGCGGGGGCTTCCTCGGGATCGTCGTTGGTGTTCCAGGCGACAAGACGCCCGAAGGATATCCGGCCGATCCGCCAACCCAGGTCGGGCTCGTGAAGTGGAACGCAGAAGGCATCCAACAAGGGCCGATCAAGTGGATCGCGAAGGACGCGACGCACTATCTCTCGTACACGACGCTCTCCGTGCTAGGGCGCTACCGCTACCTCCTCGGGTATGGCGTGATGGGCGCTGTAGGCGACACCGATGACACCATGCGAGTCCCCAGCGAGTATTGGCTCGTCGAGATCGACGAAAACGGCAACCCACTCACGAAGCCCCTGAAGGTCGACGGCGCAGGCTGGGGAGAGCTGGACGAGATGGCGCCCCTCGGACAGGCGCGCGCCGGCTGGGCGTACATCGACGAGCCCGCGTACGAGGGCCAGGGTCCGCTGCCCGCCTGCAACCAGAACAAGCTCGAGCTCAGCGTCTACACCTCGCCCGTGAAGTGAGGCACGGCCGCGCACGCGCACGCCTGCGCGGCACGAGGACGAGGACGCACGCGAGGACCGCATGTGGTCTTGAGTCAGGCGGAGCTGGACGACCTCACACGACGTCTCGACGCGGCCTTCGATTCGGAGGCGCCGTTGCTCGTGGACAGAGCCACGGTGGGTCGCAGCGTGCGCCCGCAGCAGGCCATCGCCAGCGCGCCTGCCGCTTCGACAGCACCCGGGTGGAGGTGGCCATGCTGCTCGCAAGGCGTCTCGTGGCGGGCGAGCACCGTGGGCAGCTCGTTTCGGGCTTCGACTTCGAGGCGAACGCGGACACCTATCGCAGACGCCTCGGAGCCGACCCCAGGCACTGACGCAGCGCCCCTGCTGCCAACGCGGTCGCCCGCGCACGCGTCGCGAGGACGCGAACGAGAACGAACACGAGGACCAGCACGCGGGTGTATGACTGGTCACAGCCGGCCAGTACGATGGGCCTTCGTCGGTGAAGGATTGCGTTAGGCGCGGGAGAGACACGCATTGCCATCTTTCAATTCCGAAGGTCCGTCCCCTTTTTCACCGTCCCCTCTTTCACCCGTTGGGGGAGGATTTCGCTGAACGGGAGATTCGTCAACCGGCGCCGGAAGGCGGCACCCGGGCGGCCCCCCCCGTTGGTCGCGACTATGACCCGATTCTCAGCGCTGCAGGGTAGCGATATGATCCAGCCATGGGCGACAGCAAACACCAACCACTCATAGGAGGATTCAGTCCGATCGGGAAGCTTTCGCGCCAATCACAAGATCAAGCCCAACCTTCGCGCACTTGGGATCCGCAAGACTGGGAGGAGGCCCCTCTCTACGTGCAAGCTCTCGACCAGGCAGCGCGAGGCTTTCCGCGTGACGCGCTCAACAGCCTCTCGGAGTTGTATGCCACCAATCCAGCGCACATCTTCGGGCGCTCGGAGCTTCTTCGTCTCGGGTTTCAGCTCCGTGCGGAAGCCGTGATTCGGGAGCATGCCGAGTGGGCGATTACGTACCACGCGCAAGAGGGCCGACCCGAGCAGGCGTGCGAGGTGTACCGCACGACACGAAGCACGTTTCCTGAGTTCCCGTGGCGAGAAAGGCCGCTCGTGCAGGCTTTGCTCAGTGCAGACAAGCGCGGTGATGCGCACATGGTGGTCGATGCCACCAAGGTCCTCCTGGCCCTGTTCCCGCAGAGCCAGGCGCTGCCCAAGGCCATTTTCGTGAGCGCAAGGGCCCAAGAGGCGAACGGTCGGTTCGACTTGGTTCGGCGCAGCCTCAACCTTCTCATCAAGACCTTCCCATTCGACCCACTCGCAGAGCTCGCACGCAACAAGCTCGAACAACTGCCAAGCGACGACGCGAGCGAGGTGGCGCACGAAACGGGAGAAACGGCGCAACATTCGGCTCCGGTTGACCGCGCCTCTTCGCTTGCGGCGGAAGCAACGCTTGCGAAGCGAGACGGGCTCGTGGTGCAACCTTCCGACGCGACGGAGTGGGCCGTCACCACCCCACTGGGCGCGCAGTCTCCGCCGCCCGAGCCCGTGCTGGGCGGCAATGCGCCCGCAGACGGCGAGCCGAAGCAAGGGTTCACGGCGGAGTCTTCTCGAGAGCTCTTTCGCATCTTGGGATGGCCAGAAGCAGTACAAGCTCCGGTCTCGTGCCCGCCACTCGAAGTCACGGTCACGACGCCCCAGCCCGAACAGGCGGTCGATGCGGCCGAACCCGCGGCAGTGGCCAACGGTGTCGAGCCTGCGACCGAAGCCGTTGAGCCCGAGCAAGCGGTCCATACGGCCGAGCCCGAGCCGGCGGCCGAAGCGGTAGAGCTCGAGCCCGCAGTCGAAGCGCTCGCGCCGAAGCAAGAGGGCGGCGAGCGACTCACGTCGGACGAGGCAGAGTCCCAGCCGACGGCGACGCCCGCGGTGTCCCCGCCTCAAGCCGAGGACCTCTCGTCCGTACAGCCTGCTCTCGCCTCCCCCGAAGCCGCCAACGATGCGAGCGCGCCGTGGCCACCCGCACCACCGCAAACGCAAGGCGCCTGTCTTGCTACGAGGACGCTGCGCGTAGGTCTACCGGACGCCCCGGTGGCCCTCTCCGAGATAACCCCTGCGGGTGAGGTGACGATCGACGCTGCCGCGTGGGTGTCACAGGCCCCCGCAGCGCGACCGTCGATGCCCGTCGCGAGCGTGACCGAGATGATCGCCGTGTTGAGTCATGCAGAGCACGTAGAGTGTGCGCTCGAGCTCGCGCGCAATGCACTGCGCCTGGCAACGGATCTGATGCTCGGAGGCGAGGCGTCCGAGGAACAGCGCGAACGCGTCATGTCGACGCTTGCTGAAGAAGCATGTCGACGCAACCGCGATGCGCGAGCAGGCGGCGACACTTGAGACGCGAAGTGGTGAGCACTTGAACCGCCGCTCGGCCCTTGGGGGAGCATTTCGCTGAACGGGAGATTCGTCAGCCGGCGCCGGAGGGAGG
>CAYNOM010000014.1:0-24953 GCA_964398415.1 uncultured Polyangiales bacterium
GCGGTTCCACCGTCGGAGAGCATGATGCGCATGGTCGTCGTGGTGAATCGGGTGCTCTCGTTGAGCTGGAAGTACAGCTGACCGGAGCGGGCCCCGAGCAGGCATACATCGCAGCCGGCTGGAGGCGGCTGGGGACCGACCCAGGGCCCTTCGAAGCCGCTCGCCCCCTCGCGTGTGGCGCACCTGCCATCGGTGCAAGCCTCGCTGCTCAGCGCTGGGCCCCAGTCTGCGCCCGGCAAGATGACGTCGACCGCGCCTGCGAAGGCGTCCGGGGTGGCACAGCTCGGAGCCTCGTCACAGGCACCTCGCAGGCAGGCCGCGGCGCGCACGCTCCGGCACAGGCTGATGCGTCGCGCGCTCGCGCCCCCACTTGCATGCCGCAGCTCAGCCTGCTCGAAGGGGGCGCGGGCCCGCGCTGGAAACACCGCGTGGTCGTAGACGTGCTGCATCACCGTATGCGCGTCCCACGTGGGGGCCTCAGCCCAGGTGGCCGCGAGCGCTGCGCTGGTCACGGCGGCGGCGACGCTGGTGCCGCTCAGCACCTCGGTGTGGACCGTGCGGTCGTCTTGCTCGACCGCGTGCATGCCGTGGGCGAGCAGGCGCGGCATGGCGCCCGTGCGTTGGGTGGTCAAGAGGGCGTCGCGCGCATCGGTGGCGGCGACGGCGTGCAACAGCGGAACGTACGGCGCGCCGCTCGCGTGGGCGGCGGGTGTCTGAAACTGCGTGTCGACCGGGAAGCCGACGAGGCCTGTGCACTCGCTGGCGGACGGCGCCGAAAAGCTCTCCCAGGCGGCAGGCAGCATGGCACCGCTGCGCGACTCGCCACGCACGTTGCCGCTAGCGGCGACCACGCCGACTCCAAGACACGAAGCACGCGCGAGGGCGAGCTGCACGATGCGTGCGGTCAGGGGCAAGCTGGCGGGGTTGGCCGCGTCGCCACCGTGCACGTTGTCCCAGCCGAGGCTCAGGTTGAGGACGAGCTGACTGGGCGCGGTGCTCGGCTGGGCGACGCGGTCGAAGGCGAACACGAGCAGCGCCTCGTGGATGGCCCGGGCCAGGTCGGCGCGCGTTCCATAGTAGCCGCCGCGAACGAAGTCGCGCTCAGCCAGGCTCGGCCCGCGATGGGGCAGGGCGAGGTGGTTTCGGATCTCGATCGGGCAGTCGGGACCTTCGTCAGGGCATACGAGCGCGTGCACCATGCGACCGAGCGCGCGCCCGTGGCCCGTATTGTCGACATCATTGACGACCTCATAGGGCACGGCGGCCGTGTCGAGGATCGCCACGCGGGTGCGCGTGGGGGCGCTGTGCGTGCGCGGCAGGGCGTCGACCATGCGATGGTGCGTGTCGCGCAGCGACTGCCACAGACCGTCGGGCAAGGGCTCGTGTTCGCCGAGGCGCATCACCACTGGGCAATCGCGCTCTGGAGGCGACGCGGGATTCATGGGCTGGAGGGTACGCGTCAGCCCTGCCATGTCGGGCTCAGCGCTCGCGGTGCGGCCCTGCCACTCGTAGACGCAATAGCTCGCGAGGGCGCTGGGGGCCGATTCGCCGAAGAGCGACTTGGCGCGCCATTCACCCGCCGCGCTCGCGGGAACGTCGGGGCAGCCGAAGCCTGGCGAAGGGCTCTGCCACACGGCGCTGTTGCAGGCCACGACCGGGGGCGTCGGAGGCGTGCTGGTGCAGCGTCCGCCTGTGCGCGGGTCGACGAGGGCTCCGTCGCAGCCTTCTTCCTCCGTTCGCCCCGGCTCGAGGGGCTCCAGGGGCTCGAGCTTGAGCTTGTCGCGCAACTGGAGCGAGACCGAAGACTCTATCTTGAGCTTGTCGCGCAGCTTGGGCGAGATCGACACGGCCGTCGCGAGCTTGAGAGAGCCCTGCTTCGAGGCGGTCTCGGTCGCTGCTGGGGGGCTGACGTCATGACCACAGCTCGCTGCGGCGAGCGTGAGGGCGAAGGTTGAAGCAAGTCTTCTCATGGGGGGGCTTTGCACGGGTTCTCCTCGGCGAGAGCGCCTTGGCTACGGTGAGAGTGCGCGGAAGCTGCCCCAGTCTTCGTGAGGAGACTCCGCATGGAGCGCCGCTTGAGCGCGCGCGAGCGCCGTGGACAGCGCATCGGTCGCCTCGAGCTCGCGCAACAACTGGGTGACGAGGCGCCGGCTCAGCGCGTCGTCGACGGGACGGGTGGGAGCAATCACCTCGCGCGCGCCCCGCACCAGGAAGGCTTCGGCGAGGCTCGCTCCATGGGCGGTTCCCTCGCTCGTGCGGGCGGCATCACACGCTGCGAGGAGCACGCGCTCGGGACCGCGCGCGAGCGACAGCACGTCGGCGAGCGTGAGCGTCGTGCCTCTCGCGAGCGCCAGGTGCGCGGACAGGGGCCCCGCCTCGCGCGCCGTGGCGTGACCTGCGTAGTGCACGAAGTCGGCCGTCGACAGCTTCGTCAGCACCGCATCGTGGCTCGCGGCATCACCGTCCAGGCGCTCGATCTCGGCTCCGCGGGAGGCGAGCAAGCGCGCGACGAAGCCTGCCTCGTCTCGTGCGCGGGGCAGGGTGTGGGTGGGATCGGAGATGACGAGGGCCCGCTGTGTGGTGCGCGGCGTCGGGATGGCAAGCTCGTGCGCGTACACCACCGTCATGCGCGCTGCGAGCGGTCGCTCGTCGAAGGGCCACATGTGCACGTCGAGGGCGCGCAGCGCTCCTCCCGCGCGCACCTCGAGCCGTGTGATGTCGTCGAGGTGCTCGCGATGGGGCTCGAACAGTGCGCTCGCCCAAGCTTCCGGGCTTTCTGTTTGCGCGGGCAGCTCGGCCACGTGGGCGTGCACGCGGTCAGCGACCCGGACGAAGGAGACGACGCGCGTCTCGAGTGGAAAAAGCGTGAGACACGCGGTGGTCGCCGCGCTGCACGGACGCGGAGGCGATCCGAGCGCGACGCTCGACAGGGCCGCATCGAGCAAAGCTTCGAGCTCACGTCGTCGCTCGGCCCGCGGCTCGGCCAGCATGGCGAGCGCTTGTTCCGAACGCTGCCAGTCGTCGGCCACGTCTGCCTGCCATGCGGCGCGTTGACTGCGATAGTGCGCGAGCTTCCGCAGGGTGTCGGGCGTCGGCTTCTCGGCGAGTGGGCTCGACAGGGCAGAGATTCCGGTGCGTGCGATGGCGGCGCGTGCTCGGGCCTCTGCGTGCTCGGCGCGGCCCTGGGCGAGCAGCGCTGCGACGAGCCCTTGGCTGCTCTCCGCCCGTAGATGCGCAGGTCCGGTGCGACCCGTGCCGAGCGGAACTGCGAGCTGGAGCAGGGCGACCTCACGTTCGGCGCGCTGCAAGTGCGCCTCGGCCTGGCGAAAGCGCTTGCGCACGAAGTCCGTGAAACCGAGGCCCACGTGCGCCCGAAACAGGCCCTCGCGATCGTCTCTCTGCTGTGCGAGCGCGGCTTCAGCCGTGAACGCGCGCTCGGCGGCTTCGGCATCGCAAGCCTCGAGTGCTCGTCGACCTTCGACCTCGAGGAGCCAGGCCTCGGTCTCGGCGTCGGGGGTTGCGACGCGTCGAGCGGCGTCGAGCGCCTGGGTCGCGATCTGAGGCTCGCCCGTAGCGAGCGCGCACAGCGAAAGATCGACGAGGGCATTCTTGAGTCGAGTGGGCTCGCCGCAGCGCGCTGCGGCATCACGGGCGAGCTCGAAGCGTGCGAGCAGCTCAGGCTCGGGAGCCGGGGCCCACGTACGGTCGCGCTCCGTGCAGTGCGTGGGCAGCGAGGCCGCATCGCCGCGTCCCGTGGTCCAAAACGAAAGCCAGGCTGCGAAGGCGAGCGACTGGGCAGCTTCGCAGGGGGGGAGCGTCCGAGCGCTCGCGACGTCGGGCGAAAGCAGCTCGAGCCCTTCGGTCACGCGCCCGAGCTCGGCGAGCGTTCTGGCGTGCATCTGACGTACATCGCGCGCGAGGCGTTCGAGTCCGAGGTGTGTTGCGCGTCGACTCGCGAGCTCGAGCTCGGCGAGCGCGCTACGCAGATCTCGCGTGCGGAGCGACCACAGCGCGCGATAGTAAGGGATGCGCGCGCTAGCCTCCGCGTAGCCTGCTCGAGCGTGCTTTTCGGCGAGCTTCAGGGCGCGTTCGGCGAGCGCGTAGTCGTCCTTGCGCTGCGAGGCGAGGTGTGAGAGCGCGAGGGCCGCATCCACGGCTTCGGAGATCAGGCCTGCGCGTGCAGCGTCGGTGCTCGCCTGCAGGAGCAGATCAGAGGCGGCCTCGAGCTTGTTTTCGGCGAGAGCCAGTCGACCGAGCAGGCCCGTGGCGAGCGCGCGCGTGGCAGGGTTGGCCGTGTCGGGCAGCGTTCGGAGCTGTGCGCGTGCGGCATCGCGACGTCCGGCTGCCCGCAGGGCCCGTGCGCGACTGAGCACAGCGTCTTCGGCCGCGTCGACGAAGCGCACGAGGGGCCGCCTGGGACGGCCCACTTCGGCCAGTGAGCGCGCGTCGTCGGGAACCCTCAGCCGCTCGCGCGTGCCGTGCGAGCCTTGGTTGCGCTCGAGCGTGGCGGGCGCGCCGCGATCGGTCGTGAATTGCCGCGCGGCACCCGGGTAAACAAGCGTGATCTCTCGCGCCGCGCCGAGCGCGCAACCCGCGTGCTCGTACACCTCGAGACAGCCCACGAGCTCGACCTCGAGGGGCGCGCTAGGGGGCTGTTCGTCTGCCGTCGCGCAGGCCGCGCCGCCCAGGGCAAGCGCGAGAGCGAGCTGTGGCGGGATGAGACGCATGCTGCTCCTCAGCGCGGGGAAGCCTCGAGGGCGTAGTCGACCCACAGCGTGCGCGCGTGGGGGCTCTGGGGCGTCTCGCCACGCAGGATGCGGGAGCGGACGTCGTCGCAGGCCGAAGGCGCACACACGAGCGCGAGCAGGCGCGCACGGGCGGGACCCAGGGCGGCGAGGGTGGCGGCGCTGACCTCTGCGCGATACGCGCCACTCGGCGCGCGCGCGAACACGACGTCGAGGATCGTGGTACGCGCCCCGTCGCGCAGAAAGAGCAGCGCGACACTGTCGCCTGCGGTGTCGGCGATCGGACGCAGCACGAGCGAGAGGCGCGCGTCAGGCGCGAGCGCCTCGATGCCCGACCCCTGCGCGTCGGCTTCGCTGCGTGTCTCGGCCGTTCCGCCTTGGGCCAGCAAGCGATACTCGGGCAGCGCCGTGTCGGGCGCGCGCACCAGCATGAGGGCGGCCGCGGCGGCCGCGGCGGCGATGCCGAGCGTGCCGAGCCAAAGGCGGGCGGTGCGTGGCTTCTTCGCGGCCTTGCGCTCGGCGGCGAGCTTTGAAACCAATGCCTCGCGCACGTCGGCGCCGAGGGGCGTGTGCGTCTTCAGGGCAAAGGCGAGGGCCTCATCGGTTTTGGCGCGAGCCTCGAGGGCGCTCTGCTCCTCAGCGGCGAGGCTTCCCTCGACCAGTGCGCGCAGCGCGGGCGGATCGTCCTCGTCGAGCTGCTCGCGGGCCACGCTGCCGAGTTGACTCAGGAGGTCGTTCGAAGGCTTGGTCATTCCGCAGGCTCCAGCATGGACGAGGAGACGGGTTCTGCCGACAGCTCGAAGGAGAGGCGCTGGGCCGTCTTCTCGAGCCGTCGGCGAAAGGCGTACACCGCCTGCTCGGTCATGCCCATCGTCGAGGCCACCTCCTGCACCTCTTCTTGTTGGATGCACAAGCGATGAAACAGCACGAGGCCCTGCGGAGAGAGCGTCTGACGCAACTTCTCGAGCAAGTCTTCGAGATGGGCGCGGCTGTCGATGCGCGCGGTCGGGTCGGTCGTCATTTCCATGCGCGACTCCAGCACCTCGGACGAGGTGGGATCGTCCGGCCAGGGTGTGCGCTTGCCGCTCTTGAGCACCGCGTAGGCCGTGCGCTGTGAGACGAGGCCCACGAAGTTGCGTAGCGACAGGCCACGGGAGGGATCCCAGGTGCGCAGGGCGCGACCGTCCTGCTCGAACAGGGCCGCGAAGATCTCTTGCACGATGTCCTCGACCTCCTGCCGCGGATCGCGCGAGCTCGGGCGAAAACGCGCGACGGCCCGTCCGGCCCGCGATTGCACGACAGGCATCAGGCCGTCGACGAGACGGCGCAGGGTCTTGACATCCCCATCGAGGGCGCGACGGATGTCGAGGGGCGAAAGCTCGTCCACGAAGCCTGCTCCTAGCCCGGGTAGTTGCCCCCGACAAACCGTGCGCGGGAGTCAACGCAGACATACGTCGTCTGTGCCTGGATCTCCCGTGACCCATCAAGGGGGCTCTCCGGGACCGAGTACCTTGCGCGGCCACGGCGGATGGCGCAAGAATCAAGGGCTCGCTCGCGCGAGCGCACCATGACCCGAGCTCGCTAACACAGGTCTCGACCCAAGTCGCCACGCCGAGCGCGTGACGCGACGTCCGAGAGGCGCTCAGCCCAAACGAGCGCCCGTGTGCAAGCGAGGAGTGACGAATGGCGTACGTGGAGCTTTCTCACGTGTCTTTCGGCCATGCCGGAGGTCCGTGGATTTTGTCGGATATCTCACTCAGATTCGAGCGCGGGGTGACGGCGATCGTGGGCGAAAACGGTGCAGGCAAGAGCACGCTGTTGTCGCTGGTCGCAGGCACGCTCACGCCCTCGTCAGGGACGCTGCGGCGCGTGCCACGCGAGCTGAGCGTGGCCCTGTGTCCGCAGGACGCCGCGCAACTCAGCGAGGTGGAGCAGCGATTCTTCAAGGCCTCAGACCGCACGGCGCAGCGGCTCAAGGGGCTGCTCCAGATCGAGAGCCTCGTGCCGGCTCGCTGGCACACGTTCTCGGCGGGAGAGCGGCGTAGGGTTCAGCTAGGCGCGGCCCTCCATGCGGAGCCCGAGCTCATGTTGCTCGACGAGCCAACCAATCACGTCGACGCCGAGACGCGTGAGAGCATCGCGCAGGCGCTCCGTGGCTATCCCGGCATCGCGCTGCTCGTGTCCCACGACCGAGCCCTGATCGATGCGCTCGCACAACGCACGGTGCGTCTTCACAAGGGATGCGCGCGCGTGACCGAAGGGGGGTACGCCGCCGCGCGTGCCGTGTGGGACGCCGAAGAGGCGCGGGCACGCGACGAACGGGACGAGCTCGTGCGACAGGCGCGTGCAGCATCGGCGCGTCTCGAGCGTGCGCGAAAGGCCTCCGACGCCACCGAGCGCGGGCGTTCGGCCAAGGCGCGCATGCGCAACCCGAACGATCGCGACGGTCGCGGCATGGGACAGAAGACGCGCGCGGCCTGGGCGGAGGCGCAGGCGAGCCGGAGCGTCAGCGTGCGGCGCAAGCAAGCCGAAGACCGCGCGAGAGCGCTGCACGACGTGCGCGTCGACAAGGCGCTCGGGGGACGCGTGTACGCTCGCTTCTCGCCTTGTCCGCGTCCGGTGCTCGTGTCCATCGAGCGCGACGCCGTGTGGCGCGGCCAGACGCGCGTGCTCGTCGATCTGCGGCTGTCCGTGCCCCGGGATCTGTCGGCGCGCATCGAAGGGCCAAACGGTGCGGGCAAGAGCACCCTGCTCGAGGAGCTGTACCTCGCGCTGCCGGTCAACGATCGCGCGCGCGTCACCTACCTGCGCCAGGAGCTGTCAGCGAAGGAAGCCATGGCGGTGCTCGACCAGGTGCGCACGCTGCCCCGAGACGAGAAGGGGCGCGTGCTCGATCTGGTGGCGGCGCTCGGTCTCGAGCCGAAGCGTCTGCTCGCCTCGCCCTGTCCCTCTCCCGGCGAGGCCAAGAAGCTCACACTCGCGCTCGGCCTCGGCACCGATGCATGGGGACTGTTCTTGGATGAGCCCACCAATCATCTGGATTTGCCAGCGATGGAGCGGCTCGAGCTCGCGCTGGCTGGCTACCCTGGGGCACTCTTGCTCGTGACCCACGACCGGACGTTTCTCGCCGACCGCGTGGCGCAGACGCTGCGGGTTCACGCCGGGCGTGTACAGCTCGCGTGAGCCCGTTGAGTCGCGGCCACTTCGCGCTATGACGAGCAGGTGAGCTCCCTGCGTCCCAACGTCTTTCTCTTCGACATCGATGGCACCCTGGTGCTCACGGGAGGCGCGGGGCGCCGCGCCTTCACGCGCGCCTTCGCCGAGGCCACGGGACGCGATGATGCCGTCCACGGATTTTCCTTCGGCGGGATGACCGATCTCGCGATCGTGCGACAGGCGCTAGAGGGGGTGGGCCTGCCCTTCGAGCGCGAGCTCGTGGACAGCGTGCTCGATCGCTATCTCGTCTACCTCGTGGACGAGGTTCGTTCGACGCCGAGCTACGAGGTGATGCCCTTCGCTCGCGAGACGGTCGAGCTTCTGCGAGGCGAGGCCGGGTGCGCCGTGGGGCTCGGCACCGGCAATCTCGAACGCGGCGCGCAGATCAAGCTGGCGCGGGGAGGGCTCTTTTCATTGTTCGACTTCGGTGGCTTTGGTTCCGATCACGAGCAGCGCGAAGAGTTGCTGCGCGCGGGGGCAGAGCGCGGCGCGCGACGGCTCGGCACCTCGGTGGACGAGTGTCGCGTCGTCGTCATCGGCGACACCGTGCGCGACGTGATCGCAGCCCATGCCATCTCGGCAGAATGCCTGGCGGTGATGACCTCGGGGGTTTCCGAAGAGACCCTTCGCGCGGCGGGTGCTCAGCACGTGGTGTCCGATCTCGGCGCGCGCGGTGTGCTCGACATGCTGCTCGCGCGCTGAGGGGTCGCGCTATGCTCGTTTCATGGGCGAGACGATCTACAAGGTGTGCAGCGACTCTGAGTGGCGCGACGCCGAGCGCCGCGGCACCTATCGGGGCTCCGCCGATGACCTGCGCGACGGCTTCATCCACCTGTCACGCGCCCATCAGCTCGAGGTCACGCTCGCCAAGTACTTCACGGGCCGCACCGATCTCGTGTTGATCGCCCTCGATGCCGACACCTTGGGCGACGCGCTCCGCTTCGAGCCTTCGCGCGGCGGTGATCTGTTCCCGCACCTCTATGCCGAGCTCTCCACGGCACAGGCGCGCTGGGTGCGCCCTCTCGCTTGGGACGGGCTGCGCCACGACCTGACGCTGCTCGGCGCGGGCTGAGGTCGTTGCACCCGAAGGGAGCGGAGCAAGGGCGTCCCCCGCGCGCACGCGGACCTGTGAGGGAGGCTACGCGTTTGCGGTGGGGTCTCCTCGGATGCACCCGCACCTTGGAGGGCGCTGGGCGCTTTCTGCTCTGTCAGTCGCTTGACTCCACTCACGGCATCACCTAGCGTTCTTGTCCCGCCCCCCCCAACTGTCCCGCTTCCCCCGCGTGATGGACCCTTCGTGCACCACGCAACGGCGCCCGGAGGAGACTCAGCCAAGCCGTAAGGAGTTCGAGAGATGTTCGCTCGCGTGTCCGCCACGCTGCTGGCCTTCGCGGTCCTCGCGGCCTGCAGCTCCAACGACGGCGGGGGCACCCCGACCGATTTGACCGATGCCGAGGCAGGCGCCGCGGGCTACTCGCTCGCGTTGAACGCTGCGTTCATCCCCAGGGATGAACAGCTGAGCTTCATGACTCCGGGCGCGAACGTCGTCAGCTTCGCCGTCGACGACATCGTGGGCAAGCCCTACTACTTTGGGGTCTATGCGGCCGGTTTCTCGCCGGGCAACGATAGCGCGCTCTGGGAGCAGTGGGGCGTCGTGCCGGCGAGCCTCGAGCTGACGACAGAAACGCCAGCGACCTTTGCGAACGGCCCCCTCGACGTGGTCTTCGTCGTATACGTCAACACTCCCATCACCGACATGATGCTGGCGACGCCCAGGGCCGGCGACCTGGCTGCGTTCTCGCTATCGCAGGATGTTCTTCCCGGCGACCCGCCACACAACGTGGCCTCGCTGCGCGTGAACGTGAGAGACGGTGACGCGGCCATCGAGGTGGTGAACAGGACGCCCCTCGACCCGAAGGACACCGACCAGGTGACCGCCTCCTTCGACAATACCATCCTGGCAGTGCCCTAGGAGCGCGCTCATGGGTACGATTCGTTTGTGGCCGATGCTCGAGATGCTCGTGGCCTGCGCGCTCTTCGCGGGTGCGTGCGGCGACTCTGCTAGCCCGCTCGCCGAGACGACCGACACTTCGTTGGATTCGTTGGACCCTGCCGTCGATCCAGCGACTGGACTGCGCTTCGCCGCTCTGCCGCCGGTGCCGCCGCTCCCCGAGTGGCCTGACAACCCGCCCACAGAAGCCAAGAAGCGACTCGGGCGTGCCATTTTCTGGGACCCGCGGCTCTCGGGCAGCGGCACCGCCGTGTGCTCCAGCTGCCACCTCGCGTCGGCGTTCTTCCAGTCAGCGGCGCCGCTCGACACGCCGGACCGCGCCCACCCAAACCTTGCGCCCACGCTGCATCGCCACACGCCATCTCTCTTGAACGTCGTCTACGCGCCGATGGCCCGCTGGGACGGCTCGCACTTCACCGATCTGGCGGACATCATGGTGCTGCCGCTGGCCGAGGCCAACATGAACCTCAGCGAGCTCGACGTGAGCGCGGGTGAGGAGATCGACGTGCCCGGGGCGCAGACTGCGCTCAAGCGGAAGCTCACCGTCGACATTCCGGGCTACATCCGCCTCTTTCAGGAGGCCTTCGGCGATGACATCATCACGGCTACGCCCGAGCGGGTATGGCGACTGACGGGCCTTTCGCTCGCGGTCTACATCCGGCTTGCGGTCTCGCGCGACGCGCCTTTCGACGCGTGGAACGCAGGTGACGACGACGCCATCGACAGCGCAGCCAAGCGCGGCGCGGCGCTCTTCGTGGGCAAGGCCAGGTGCCTCGTCTGCCACAGTGGCCCGATGCTTTCCGACTTCCAGTTTCACAACATCTCTACCTCCCCGCCCGACGAGAACGGGGAGCGCGCCGACGAGGGCCGCTTCTTGGTCACAGGGGTCGAGGCCGATCGCGGTAAGTTCCTGACCCCGATGCTGCGCTCGTCAGCCCAGACCTCTCCTTACCTTCATGACGGCTCGGCAAGCAGCATTCGCGAAGTCGTGCGACACGTCGTCGGTCCCGAGGGGCGCGTCGACCCGCTTCACAGCCCGGTTCTCGATGGCATCGAGCCGCTCAGCGACGAGGAAGTCGAAGACCTCGTCCAGTTCATGAAGAGCCTCACCGGCGCCCCGATCCCCGCGGTCGACCTCGCGCCGCCGTCTTCGCTGCCCTAGTGCCGTGCGGCGAAAGTTCGGCCAGATGCGCCGGCCTGCGACGCCGATCTCGCGCGCGGTTCGCTGCGCCGCTCCTCGAATATGCTCTGCATGTCCTTCGTCGCGGCCCGACCTCGCCGCCGCATCCTCGCCGCCTCTGGCCGAACTTTCGCCGCACGGCCCTAGTGTTCACGCAAGCTGAAGTCTCGCCGCGCAAGCAGAGGCTCAGCCTTCGCCTGTGCCGCGCTGGCAGGCGAGGCAGACGAGCGCCTCGGGTCGCACGCTCAGTCGCGCGAAGCCGATGGGCTCGCCACAGCGCAAGCACTCTCCGTACTCACCGCGCTCGATGCGCGACAAAGCCGAGCGTACTTGCTCGCGCTGCTGCTCACCGCGCTGTCGACGCGCGAGGGCCATGTGCTGCTGCTGCATGGCGTCCATGCGACTCAAGCGGCCGATCGAGAGGTCGAGGTCCACGGGCTTCGCTTCGCATGCCGAGGCCGCGAGCGTTCTCTCGAGCTCTTCGAGCAAGCGCTGAAGGCCTTCTCGAAGCTCGGTGGTTTGCTCCGTAGAGAGCTCGTCCGTACTGCTCATGGCCGCGACGCTGGAGCTGTGAGCCCCTTCGACCCGCATCAGACAGCCCGACGCCGAAACGCTGGCGGCGGCGTTGCTGCGGGCAGCTTCGGCCTGCGACCGCCGCCTGCCGACCCCTGCTTGGCCGCGCCTGCGCCCTTCGTGTGCGCGTCCGCTTTGACCTCGACCCCGTCGGCCTCGGCTTGTGCTGTGGCCTCTGCTGCAGCCTTCGCGCGCTCTTCCGCCTTGGCAGCCAGCTCAGCGCTCTGCTTCGCCGCGTCCTGCGCCGAGCAGCACTTCTTGTACTTCTGCCCCGAGCCGCAATGACACGGGTCGTTTCTTCCTAGCTTGCTCATCGAGATGACTCCCTACTGCTCTACGATGCCGTCACAGACGGCCCTGCCGATCGAAAGACGCACGTCACCCACGACACCCGACTGATCGTGACGTCGCGCCGAAGCGGTGCTCAAGGGGGCGTCGGCGTGGAGCGTGCGAGCGTCGTGTCGACCACGTCGCAACCGACGCCGCCGATCCCGTCCCACGCTGTGCGCACCCAGCTCATGCCAGACCGGAGCATACGTCCTTCCGCACGGCACATCAAGCGGTACGAGACGGCCGTGGGTGGCCGTCACACGAGCCGAGGACGCACGCCTTGCTCCCGCTGGCGCATCGCGTCATGCGCGGCTCGCGAGCGCACCCCAGCGCGTTTGCGCTGTCGCTTCCTCCCTCTGTCCAATGTGATCTGAACGCCATCCTTTCGCGTGTTTCGCCCGCGTGTTCGCCGTTGCCCCAGCGGCGAGGAAGAGCGCGTGCTCGTCGACGGAGTTAGGCGCTAGTGCGTGCGAGGCGAGGTGTTCTTCTCGTCGACGCAGGAGTTCGTCGAGGGTTGGGTTGGGGGTTCCAAGCGCGTGCGATCGGTGCTACCCGTAGCCCTACAAGTGTCGCGCACGCCCTCTCTCGACGCTCCACGCATCGGCTGGCTTGGCACGGCTCGGCGCCTTCAGCGTGTCGGTCTCGTGCTTGCCAAGCACGGCTTCGGGGAGATCGTGGCGCGCATCGGCGTCATGGTTCCGCGCTCGACGGCGGCTTCACCTGCACAGCCCTCGCGCGAGCGTGTCGCGCAGCGCGTGGCAGACGTGCTGACCGAGCTCGGGCCCACCTACATCAAGCTCGGCCAGTTGCTCGCGACGCGCGCCGACCTGTTCTCGCCCGAGGTCGTGCGTGCGCTCTCGTCGCTGCACGCTTCGGTGCGGCCCATTCCTCTCGCGGACGTGGTTCGCATCCTCGAACAGGAGCTGGGTAGGTCACCCTATCGCCTGTTTCGCAGTTTCGAGGAGCGAGAGCTCGCGGCCGCATCCATCGGACAAGTGCATCGCGCCGTGCTGCACGACGGCACGCCCGTGGCGGTCAAGGTGCAGCGCCCCGGCATTCGCAAGCAGATCGAGGCCGACCTCGCCATCATCCGCAGCATCGCGCAACGGCTCGCGCAGCACGTGCCCGAGGTGGCCGAGTACGAGCCTGTGGCGCTCGTCGACGCCTTCGCGGGCTCGATCATGCAAGAGCTCGACTTTCGCACCGAGGCCGACAACGCGCGCAAGTTGCGCCTTGCGCTCGCCGACGCGTCCGAGGTGCACGTGCCGCACTTCTACGAGCAGTTCACCACCGAGCGCGTGCTCGTGATGGAGTACGTGGTCGGGTCGCGCATCCACGAGCTGCCGCATCCCCAGCGCTCGCGCGCGCGTGCCGCCCTGCTGCGTGCTTTCGTGCGCCAAATCGTCGACCGCGGGGTCTTTCACGCCGATCCGCACCCGGGCAACCTCCTCGTGCAGAGCGACGGACGCATCGTGTTGCTCGACCTTGGCACGATCGACGTGCTCGAGGACTCGCTGCGTACGCGCCTGTTTCAGCTGGGGCTCGCGTTGGTGCTGCGCCGTCCTGCGCGGCTCGCGGCGTGTGTCGTCGAGCTCGCGAAGACACGTGGCCAGCACCAGCTCGACGAGCAGAGGTTGCAGCGCGACATCGACGCTCTCTTGCGGGCGGCCTCGGGCGATGGGAGCGCGGTGCTCGGTCAGATGCTCGCCCTGAGTCGCACCCACGGGCTCTCGCTGCCGGCGGCGTTGCTCGCGCTGATGCGCGCCGTCGCCATCTTGGACGGCGTGCTCAGGGGCCTCGAGCCCACACGCAATCTCGTGCGCGATGTGCGTCGCGAGCTCGCGTGGGCTGCATGGCGACGCGTGAGGCGAGGTGTCGCAGAGCTCGCGCGCCGGCTTTCGTCCCGCCTTCGCGCGGGCCCTCGCTAACGCTCGCGGTCATGACCCGCCGCAGGAACGCGTCATCGCTTCACTGTGCGCGCGGCTTTCCCGGCAGGTAGGGCGAGGGCCACGGCACGTCGAAGCCCTGCTCGGCCGCCGCGTGGAGCGTGAGGTACGGATCGGCGAGGTGTGGGCGCGCCAAGGCGCATAGGTCCGCGCGTCCCGAGGCGATCAGCGTGTTGACGTGATCCCAGCCTTGCACGGCGCCGACCGTGATCGTCGGGATGCCCGCCGCGTGACGGATCAAATTGGCGAAGGGTGCCTGGTACATGCGGCCGTATTCGGGCTCGGCCTCGGGGGTGGTCTGGCCGGTCGACACGTCGAGGATGTCGAGGCCGTGCTCTTTCAGCATGCGAGCGATGGTGATGGCGTCTTCCATGGAGAGACCCGCGGGCGCCCAATCGCAGGCCGAGATGCGCACGCTCATGGGCTTGTGCGAGGGCCACACCGCGCGCACCGCGTCGAACACTTCGAGCGGAAAGCGCATGCGGTTGTCGAGGCTCCCGCCGTACTCATCGCGTCGCTGGTTCGAGAGCGGCGTGATGAAGCTCGACAGCAGGTAGCCGTGCGCCATGTGCAGCTCCAGCAGATCGAAGCCCGCGGCGTCCGCCATGCGCGCGGCGCGCACGTGCTCGTCACGCACGCGGAGCATGTCGTCGCGCGTCATCTCGCGGGGCACGTTGCCGCCGCTCCGGTACGGGATGGGGGAGGGTGCGATCACCTGCCAGCCATGCTCGGCGAGGGGCGCGTCGTCTGGGCCTTCCCAGGGGCGCTTGGTCGAGCCCTTGCGTCCAGCGTGACCCAGCTGGATGCCGATCTTGGCGCGTGAGCACGTGTGCACGTAATCGACGATGCGCTTCCAGGCGGCGACGTGCTCGTCCTTGTACATGCCGGCGCAGCCGACGGTGATGCGTCCATCGGCGCTGACGTCCGTCATCTCCGCCATCACGAGGCCCGCACCGCCCACGGCGCGCGCGCCGTGGTGCACGAGGTGGTAGTCGGACACGGTGCCGTCGACCGCCGAGTACTGGCACATGGGCGACACCACGACGCGATTGTCGAGGGCCATACCGCGCAACGCAAAGGGCGTGAACATGGGCGGCGGTGGCACGTCGCGCTCGATCCCCGCACGTGCCGCAAACCAACGATCGATGTCGGCGACGAGCTCTGGATCGCGCAGCCTGAGGTTTTCGTGGGTGACGCGCTTGCTGCGAGTCATCATGCTCGCGACGAGCTGAAGCGGCTCCATCTTGCGGAACATGAGCCCCGCGTGCTCGAACCAGCTCTGGCTGACCTTGGCGGTGCGCTGCAGCTTTGCGGCATCCACCCAACGCTCACGCTCGTAGACCTCGAGCGCACTCTTCACGTCGTGGGTCGCGTCGAGTGCATCGACGAGCGCGATGGCATCCTCCATCGCGAGCTTCGTGCCCGAGCCGATGGAGAAGTGGGCGGTGTGGGCCGCGTCGCCGATCAACACCACGTTGCCCGCCTTCCACGAGCGGTTCGTGATGCGACGAAAGCGAATCCAGTCCGACTTGTTGGTGTAGAGCTTCGCTCCTTCGAGCTCGGGCGCAAACAGCTTCTCGAGGTAGGCGATGCTCTCGTCCGCGCTCATCTTGTCGAAGCCCGCGCGCGCGAAGGTTTGATCGTCAGTCTCGACGATGAACGTGCCGCGGTCTGCCGAGAACGGATAGGCGTGGACCTGGAAGGTGCCGTGCTCGTTCTCGCGGAAGATGAAGGTAAAAGCCTCGAGCTTCTTGTCGGTCCCGAGCCAGATGAAGGGCGCCGTGCCCCACTCGATGTTTGGGCCGAAGTCACCGCTCAAGGTCGTGCGGGTCTTACTGTTGATGCCGTCGGCGGCGACGATGAGATCTGCGTCGGGGAAATCGTCGTGGCTGACCTCGCGCTCGAACGACAGCGACACGCCGAGCTCTGTGGCGCGCGCCTGCATGAGCTCGAGCAGCTTCACGCGCGCGATGCCGCAAAAGCCGTGACCCGTGCTGCGAATGCGCTCGCCCTTGGCGAAGGTGTCGATGTCGGTCCAGCGCACGAAGTGGCTCGTGATCGCCTGGTAGCTCGCGGCATCGGCCTCCTCGAAGTGGCCGAGGGTCTCGTCGGAGAACACCACGCCCCAGCCGAAGGTGTCATTCGGGCGGTTTCTCTCGAACACCGCAACATCCCAGGCGGGATGGCGCTTCTTGGCCAGAATCGCGGTGTATAGGCCGCCCGGACCGCCACCCAGAATACGAATCTTCATGCTGCTCCTCCGGCTCTCGCCATGTCTTTGCGCAGCCGTCCGCGGTCGACCTTGCCCAGGTGCGTGCGGGGAAACTGCTCCATCAGGATCACTTCACGCGGGGTCTTGTAGGGGGAAAGACGCTCTCTCACCCACGCCTTGAGCTCGTGCTCGAGATCCGCACGTGCTTCACGTGGACGCACGAAGGCATAGGGCTTCACGAGCCCCGTGCTCTCGGTCACCCCCACGACGGCGCACTCTTCGACGGCGGGGTGCTGCATCAGACAGCTCTCCACTTCCTTCGGCGCGAGCCACTTGCCCGCGACCTTCAGCATGTCGTCGCCGCGACCGCAGTAGACGAAGGTGCCGTCTGCGTTGCGACGCACCATGTCGCCGGAGGCATACCATTCGCCGCGGAAAGCCTCGCACGACTTGTCGTGCTGCTGAAAGTAGCCAAGGGCGCGCGACTTGCCGCGCACCCACAGAAACCCCGTCTCGCCGTCGGGCAGGGCCGTGCCGTCCTCGTCGCACACCTTGAGCTCGAAGCCTTTCACTGCGCGGCCCAGGGTGCCTGGCTTCACATCGCCGGGAACGTTCGTCAAGAACACGTGCCACATCTCGGCCGTGCCCAGGCCATCGAGCAGCTCGACGCCGAAGGTCTGCTTGAAGCGCTGAAACAGGGGCTCTGGCAGGGCTTCGCCTGCCGATGTCGCGATGCGGACCGAGCTCAGGTCGCGCGACGCTGCACCTTCGGCATCGAGCATCTTGCCCACCATCGTGGGGACGTTGATCAACACAGTCGGGCGGTGCCGTTCGATCAGCTCGAACAGGCGTTCTGCGGTGACGCGCTCTGGGAACAGGATCGACGCTGCCCCCACCGACAGCGGAAACAAGAGGTTACTGCCCGTCGCGTAGCCGAAAAAAAGCTTCGGCACCGAGAGCGTGATGTCGCTCTCGCGCATGCCGAGCACGTTCTGTCCGTACAGAACCGTGGTGTTCACGAAGGCGCCGTGCGTCTGCACGACCGCCTTGGGGCGCCCAGTGGTGCCGCCCGAGAACAGCCAAATGGCCGGGTCGTCCTTGTGGGTGGCAAAAGCGGCAAGCGGGCTCGGCTCTGCGGGCGCGACGTCCTCGAAGCGCACGACCTGCGGGCCTTTTGCCGCGTCACCGCCCACCACGAGCAGCTTCTTGAACAGCGGGGCATGCCTGCCCGCATGCAGGAAGGTATCGACGAGCGCGGGTGAGGTGACGACGATCTTCGCGCGCGTGTAGCTGACGAGGCCCTCGAGCTCTTCCGGCTTGAGCTCGGGGTTCACCATGACGACCGCCCCCCCGAGCTTGAGCGTGCCGAACAGCGCCGCGGCGAAATCTTCGCCGTCTTCGAGGGCGATCATCACCCTCTGCTCGGGCTCGAGGCCGAGGGCGGAGAGCACGTGGGCATAGCGATCGGTGTGCCGGAGCAGCTCACGGTAGCTGATGCTCCTCGTGGGCTGTCCTTTACGGTCGATGATGAGCGCCGTGCGTTCGCCACGACCCTCGCGTACCCGAGCTTCCAGAAAGACCTCGGTCAGGTTGAGCTGCTCGTCGAGCATGGGCTCCATCATTCCCCCTTTGCGCGCGCGGTTCTTTGCGGCACACAATCGGCGCCGTGACCGACTTTGCCGACATGACATGGGAAGAAATCGCAGGCTGTGACAAGTCGCGCTTTGTCCCGATCCTGCCCATCGGGGCGACCGAAGCGCACGGGCCGCACCTGCCTTTGTCCACCGATGTGATCATCGCCGAGGCGATGGCGCGCCACGCAGCGCGGTTGCTCGGCGAGGCGGGCTATGCGCCGACCCTCTTGCCACCGCTCGCCTACACCTCTGCGGGCTTCGCGCGGGGCTTTGCGGGCACGCTGAGCCTCAGACCCGAGACTGAGACCGCGCTCCTCGTCGACATCGGTCGAGCCCTCTCCGATCACGGCGTGCGCTTTCTGCTCTGTGCGAACGCTCACCTCGATCCGGCTCACATCGGCGCGATTCGCGCGGCACGCGACACGTTGCATGGCTTCACCAAGCTCACGGTCGTGTTCCCCGACGTCACGCGCAGGCCTTGGGCGACGCGCCTGAGCGACGAGTTCAAGAGTGGCGCCTGCCACGCCGGTCGCTACGAGGGTTCGGTGGTGATGGCCCGCCGTCCCGACCTCGTGCGTGACGACATTCGCAGGGATTTGCCCGCCAATTGGGCCTCGTTGTCGGAAGCCATTCGCGCCGGCAAAGACAGCTTCGAGGCCGCCGGCGGCGCCCGTGCCTACTTCGGCGAACCCGCCATGGCCACGCCGAGCGAGGGTGAAGCCACGATCGAGACCTTGGGCCAGGTGCTGCACGATGCGTTCATTGAGGAGTGCGGGCACCTTTCGCCGCGCTGAGTCTCCTCACTCGGCGCTCTCTGTGCCGTTGCCGCTGCGAATCCTTTAGATGTAAAGCATCGGTGTGGAGCTGAAGGGCAAGCGGGCGTTCGTCACGGGCGGCGGACACGGCCTAGGGCGGGCGATCGCCGAGGCGTTGTGCGCCGAGGGGGCGAGCGTCACCGTGTGCGGTCGCAGCGAGGCGGCGCTCGATGACACGGCACAGGCGCTGAACCGGGCCGGGGCGCAGGCCTTCTCGGTCTTGTGTGACGTCTCGAATGCCGACGCGGTGCGCGACGCGGTGCGCGTGGCCGAAGCCAAGATGGGCGGGATCGATCTGTTGATCAACAACGCGGGCATCGCCCCCACCGCACCCCTTTCGCGGATGTCGCTCGAGATGTGGAATCAGGCCTTCGCGGTCAACGCGACTGGCGCGTTTCTGTGCACCCAAGCCTGTCTGCCGGGGATGCTCGAGCGGCGCTTCGGGCGCATCGTCAACGTGGCCTCCGTCGCGGGGATCTCCTCAGGGCCTTACCTTGCGGCCTACTCGGCGAGTAAGCATGCCATGGTCGGCCTGACACGCGCCACGGCGGCCGAGCTCGGCGGGCGCGGCATTCAGGCCAACGCCGTGTGTCCTGCCTACGTCGACACCGACATGACCCGTGGTGGCGTCGCGCGTGCGATGCAAAGCGGCTTGAGCGAGGCTGAGGCGCTCGAGAAGGTGCTGGCCTCGGCCAACCAACAGCGCCTCTTGCCCGTGTCCGAAGTGACGGCGTGGGTCACCTTACTCTGCGGCAGCGCGGGCAACGCCATGAACGGCCAGGTGATCGTGCTCGACGGGGGAGGCAAGGAGCCATGAGCATGCGACCCATCAATCCCGAGGAGCTCGCCGCCCCCAAGGGCTACAGCAATGGCATGCTCGCCCCCGCCGGCGCGCGCATGTTGTTCGTGGCCGGCCAGATCGGCTGGGATGCTGATGCAAGGCTCGTCTCCGAGCGCTTCAGCGAGCAGTTTCGTCAGGCGCTCTCGAACGTGATGAGTGTGGTGCGCGCGGCGGGCGGCTCGGCCTCTGACCTCGGCCGGCTCACGATCTACGTCGTCGATCGACACGAATACTTGGCGCAGATCAAAGAAGTGGGTGCGGCCTATCGCGAGGTCGTGGGCCGCCACTATCCCGCCATGGCGCTCGTCGAGGTGAATGCGTTGCTCGAGCCAGGAGCCAAGGTCGAGATCGAAGCCACCGCGGCCGTGCCATGAGCGCTTCGCGCGAGCGTGTGGCGGTGGGGCTGTGGGTGCGCCTGGCCAAGTGCTACGGCCTCGTCTTGCGCGAAGTGCGCGAGGCGCAGACCGACTCGAAGGTGACGCTCGCCCAGTTCGATGTCCTCGCCCAGCTCTTGCGCCACGAGGACGGCATGACCGTGGGGCAGCTCTCCGCCGCGCTGCTCGTCACGGCTGGCAACGTCACGGGCCTCGTGGATCGCATGTCCGCGCGCGGCTGGGTGACGCGTCGCGCCCCGGCGGACGATCAGCGTGTGCGCATCGTGCGCCTGACACCGGCGGGTCGACGCATCGCAGTGCGCGAGGTGGAGCGCCAAGAAGACCTACTGGGGCGCGTGTTTGGCGCCCTGAGCAAGAGCGAGCAGAGCTCACTCAGCCTGCAATTGGATCGCGTGCGCCAGCTGCTCGAAGCCAGTCGATCGGTGGCCGACGCGTGATGAGGGAGACGAGAGCATGACCATCAAGCCCGAGACCTTCGACTACACCCACGACCGCAACACGGGCGTTGCGACCATCACGCTCAACCGCCCCGAGCGGCTCAACTCGCTCACTTTCGAGGTTTACGCAGAGCTCCGCGACACCTTCGCGCAGCTCGACACCGAGCCTGGCGTGCGCGCCATCATCATCACGGGCGCAGGTCGAGCCTTCTGCTCGGGCGGCGATGTGGAGACCATCATCGGACGCCTGTTCGAGAAAAACTACGAGGGGCTGCTCGAGTTTACGCGCATGACCTGTGCGCTCATCGCGAACATCCGCGCCTGCCGGCGGCCCGTGATCGCCGCGCTCAATGGCACCACGGCGGGCGCGGGGGCAGTGATCGCCGCAGCCGCGGACGTGCGCATCGCCTCCGACAAGGCGAAGATCGCCTTTCTGTTCACGCGCGTCGGGCTGTCGGGCGCCGACATGGGTGCGGCCTGGCTCCTGCCGAAGCTCGTCGGCTTCGGTCGTGCGACCCACATGCTGATGAGCGGCGACTTCGTCAGCCCCGAGGAGGCCGAGCGCATGGGGCTCTACTACAAGGTGGTGCCGCTCGAGTCGCTGATGACCGAGGCACGCGCCTACGCGGAGAAGCTCGCCAAGGGGCCCCAGTTTGGCCTCGCGATGACGAAAGATCTGCTCAACCGCGAGTCGTTCATGGATCTCACGGGTGCGCTCGAGACCGAAGCCCAGGCCCAGGCCGTGTGCATGCAGCACCCGGACTTTCGCGAAGCTTACGAAGCCTTCATGAACAAGCGCGAGCCGCGCTTCAAGGTGTGATCATGGTCGACGTGTCCGTCGTTCGCGCTTTTCTCGAGGAGCATCACCTGGCTCTGGCGGTGGAGGCCAAGGCCTTCGCGCGTGAGCACCTTTTGCCCTTGCCCGCACCCCAGACCGACGCCGAGGGACGCACCCAGGCGAAGCACATCCTCGGCCTTCTGCGCGAGCATCGCGTGCTGCGCTTCATCGATCCGCTCGACCTGCGTGCCTGCTGCATCCTGCGCGAGGCCATCGCCTGGGCTTCTCCGCTCGCCGACGAGGTCTTCGCGCTGCAGTGCCTCGGCGTCATGCCGATGCTGCTCGCGGGCAGCGACGCGCAACGGGCACGCTGGGCCAGGCCCATCGTCGAGGGCACGCGCATGGCGGGCTTTGCCATGACGGAGCCGAACGCCGGCTCGGACGTGGGGGCGCTCGAGACGAGGGCCACGCGAAACGCTGGCGGTTATCGTCTGCAAGGTCTGAAGACCTTCATCTCCAATGCGGGCATCGCCGACACCTACACCGTGTTTGCCTCGACCGATCCGAGCCGCGGGCATGGCGGCATCTCGTGCTTCGTGGTGCAGGCCGACAACCCCGGGCTCAGGTTCGTGCGCCCGCTCGTGCTCAGCGCGCCCCATCCCCTGGGTGAGCTCGCCTTCGAGGCGTGCGAGGTGAGCGACGACGCGCGGCTCGGCGCCGAGGGCGATGGCTTCAAGATCGGCATGGCCACGCTCGATCGCCTGCGTCCCACGGTGGCGGCGGCGGCGACCGGCATGGCCACGCGCGCGCTCGACGAAGCCCTCGCCTACGCCATGAAGCGTAAGCAGTTTGGCCAAGCCATCAGCGAGTACCAGCTCGTGCAGCACAAGCTCGCGCGCATGGCCGTCGAGCTCACGGCGTCGCGGCTGCTCTTGTATCGCGCGGCGTTCGAGCACGATCGGGGCAAGGCCCGCATCACGCTCGAGTCGGCCATGGCGAAGAGCTACGCCACGGAGGCGGCGCAGCACATCATCGATGACGCGGTGCAGATCCACGGCGGCATCGGCACACTCGAGAGCTCGCCCGTCGATCGCCTGTATCGCTCGGTGCGCGCGCTGCGCATTTACGAGGGCACGACCGACGTGCAGCATCTCGTGATCGCGCGTCACCTGCTCAAAGAAGCCGCGAGGTAAGCCCGCGTGTGGCGGCCCCCCGCGAGTCGAAAGCATGCGCTGCCCGTGCTCGCCGCGCCGAGCGTCGAGGCGGCGCGTGCGGCCCTTTGGTTTCAGCCGATTCGCGTTGGGGCGCTCGAGCTCGAGACGCGCACGTGGGTGCCCGCGATGGTGCCCTGGCGCGCCAGCGACGAGGGCTTCGTCACCGATCGGGTGCTCGCCTGGTACGAGCGCTTCGCGCAAGGTGAGCCCGGCGCGCTGGTGGTCGAAGCCACGGGCATTCGCGATGTGCCGAGCGGGCCACTCTTGCGCATCGGTCACGACCGCTTCATCGCGGGCCTTCGCGAGCTCGCCTCCGTGGTGCGCCGTGCGAGCGAAGGTAAGACGCGTCTCTTCATCCAATTGATCGACTTTTTGAGCATCCGTCGGCGGCCCACGCGCGAGCGCTTTCTCGGGCAATTTCTCGAGCTCACAGAGCGCCACCGCGCGTTCACGGGCGAGCGCGACGAGCCTCTGGTGCGCGAGGCTTTGCTGCGGCTCGAGGACGCCGAGCTACGCGAGGTGCTCACACCGCGCGAGCGTGAGGCGCTCGACTACGGCGCGCGTGAGCGCGTGACCGACACGCACCTGCCCCATGTGCGCGAGCTGCCGCAGGTGCTGCCGGCCTTGTTCGCGGCCGCGGCCGAGCGGGCCGAGCGGGCGGGCTTCGACGGGGTCGAGCTGCACTACGCCCACGCCTATACGATGGCCTCATTTCTGTCGGCGCGAAACGACCGCAACGATGGCTACGGCGGAAGGCGTCAAGCGCGCCTCAGACTTCCGCTCGAGGTTTACCGCGCCGTGCGCGCGCGAGTCGGCGAGCGCTTCGTCGTGGGGGCGCGCTTTCTGAGCGACGAGATCATCGACGGCGGCAGCGCCGTCGCGGACGCATGCGCGTATGCCGAGGCTTTCGCGAGCGCAGGCATGGATTTTCTGTCGCTCTCGCGCGGCGGCAAGTTCGAAGATGCCAAGCAGCCGAAGCTCGGGCAGGCGGCCTATCCCTACACCGGCCAGAGCGGCTGGGAGTGCATGCCCACCGTGCATGCCGACGAGCGCGGCCCCTTTGGACGCAACGTACACGACGCGGCGTGCATTCGGGCGCACGTGCGCGAGGCCGGCTTCGAGACACCGCTCGTCGTTTCGGGCGGCGTCGCAGGCTTCGAGCAGGCTGAAGACATCCTCGCGCGGGGAGCCGCCGACATCGTGGGCGCCGCGCGTCAAACCCTGGCCGACCCCGACTGGTTTCAGAAGCTACGCGCCGGACGCGGTGCAGAGATCCGACGCTGCGCCTTCACCAACTACTGTGAGGGCCTCGATCAGATGCACAAGCCCGTCACGTGTAAGCTCTGGGATCGCACAGACCTGACCGCCGAAGGCGTAGACCTGCACGAAGGTCGCAGACTCGTGGCCCCTCCCTGGGCCTGACGGAGACAAGCCCCATGTCCGACGCAAAGCCATACTTGATCGACCTTGCCGCACTCTTGAGCGAAGAGGAGCAGCTCACCTTCCGAGCCGCCACCGAGTTCTGTCGCGACAGGCTCGAGCCGCTGATCGTCGAGCACTACGAGAAGGGCACCTTTCCCCGCGAGATGGTGCCCGAGTTTGCCCGCATGGGTTTTCTCGGCGCACCGCTCCACGGCTACGGCTGCGCCGGGCTCAATCCCGTGGCCTACGGCCTGACCAACCTCGCGCTCGAGAAGATCGATAGCGGGCTGCGTTCGTTCTGCTCGGTGCAGACCGCCCTCGTGATGTGGCCGATCTACAGCTATGGCAGCGACGAGCAGAAAGACGCCTGGCTGCCGCGCATGGCTCGCGGCGAGGCCATCGGCTGCTTTGGTCTCACCGAGCCCAACTCTGGCAGCGATCCGAAGAGCATGGCCACCCACGCGCGGCAGCTCGAGAAGGGTGGAGACTTCGTGCTTCACGGCCAGAAGATGTGGATCACGAACAGCCCCATCGCGGACGTGGCTGTGGTGTGGGCCAAGACGCTCGAGCACGGCTCCGCGGTGCCGGTGATTCGCGGCTTTCTCGTGGAGCGCGGCATGAAAGGTTTCTCGACGCCCGAGATCCACGGCAAGCTCAGCCTGCGGGCGTCGATCACCGGGGAGATCGTGCTCGACGAGGTGCGGGTGCCCATGCGCAACATGCTGCCGGGCGTCTCTGGGCTCAAGGGGCCCCTCGGCTGTCTCACGCAGGCGCGCTACGGTATCGGCTGGGGAGCCATTGGCGCGGCCATGGGCGTCTACGAGCGCGCGCGGCAGTACACCCTCGACCGCAAGCAGTTCGGTAAGCCCCTCGCGGCCTTCCAGCTGACGCAGCAGAAGCTCGTCGAGATGCACAACGCCATCGGCAAGAGTCTGTTGCTCGCGCTCCACTTCGGACGCCTGAAGCAGCAAGGTAAGCTCACGCCCACCGAGGTGTCGTGGCTCAAGCGCGACAACGTGGCCATGGCGCTCGATGCGGCCCGCACCGCGCGCTCGCTGCTCGGCGGCAACGGGATCATGGGTGAGTTTCACATCATGCGCCACGTCTGCAATCTCGAGACGGTGTACACCTACGAGGGTACGCACGAGGTGCACACGCTAGCCCTCGGCCGCGCGCTCACGGGCGAAGACGCCTTCGCTTGACG
>CAYNOM010000015.1:0-7204 GCA_964398415.1 uncultured Polyangiales bacterium
GCCGAAGTGAAAGACGTAGTCGTTCTCCGTGCTCCCCGACGAGTGACTCTGGGGAGAGTTGAAGGCGTCGTCGACGGGCAATGAGATCGCCCGCAGCTCGGGCTCGGCGAGCGCCTCGACAGCAGTGGAGAGAAACTCTGCGCGAAACTGCGCTGCTCTCGGGTCTGTCGACGTCACGTCGAAGAGGGGCCCGAAGGGATTCGTCTTCACCGTGACGGGGAACATTTGCAGGTCGCAGTCTGCGGGGCCGCATGTCTTTCGCAGCTTGAACTCCCTGAGCGACCACTTGCGCCCTTGCTCCAGCGGCTGGACGAACTGATTCGTTCGGATCTGACCCGCGCCGAGCGCATTGTCGCCGTAGTGTTCGATGTGAACCACGGGGCGCGTGTTGCCGTGCCCCTCGAAGTAAAACCGCTCCAGCCAATCGGCGCGGGCTTCGAGATCATCTTCTCGACTCAGGTCCGCCCACCCTGTGACGATGTGTCGGCAGCCCTTGACGCCTTGCGTTGGCTTGGGGTTGGGAAGAATGGCCTCGAAGATGATCGTGTTGCGGTCCCGCGTGCTCCCGTTCTCGGACACCTTGGCGTAGATGATTCGGTACTCGCCGCAGTGGGCACCGTCGACAGGCGCGAGGTCGAATCGGTTGAAGAGCCCGATGGGGATGTACTGGCATCCTGCATCGGCGAAGGGATTGCAGCTTGCCTGCGCGCCCTCCTGGGGCGGGGGCCGGCAGTCGAACGGAAAGCCGTTGATCGAAGGGCCATAGGTCGGGTCGACCTCGCTGTCGCAGTTTGGCCCGAGCCCGAGGCCTGGGGCGGGGTTGTTCGTGTCCCACCACTGCTGGAACAATTGCACAGCGCTCGCGCCCTCGATCTCGGCTTGGCTCACCAGCTGCTCGAGCACCCGGCGCAGGGGGAAGCGTTGCAGAATCGGCTGTTCGGTCACGGCGAGCGACCTGCGCGGGTCGATGCTGCCGACGCGGATGGGGCCAGCGTCGCGGCTGCTTGCCGTCATCCCAGCGTCAGCGTTCGCCTCGTCGCCGCCGGAGCCGTCAGCGACATTCGCGCCGCGTCCATGGCTGTCTGGTTCGGGCTCGCATGCCCAGATCGCGAACATTGCGAGCAGCGCATACACACCCGTCGCACGTGTCCGCAGACCCTTCCGACTCATCGATACCTCCGGGGAGCTTCGGGCAAGGCGCCCTTCTGATCCCACGTTAGCGATGGCCTGAGTGATCGGTCTTGAGGACGAGCTGTTGTTTCCCTCGCTCAGCGTCATATGAGTTGGAGCTGAGCGGGAGCTAAGAGGCGGTCGCCAAACTATCCCTTCTTACGCTCTGCGGAATCGTAAACGACAGACTCGCCGAGTTGCAGCTCGACCCACCCCAGCGCTTCAGCCAAGTCCTTGACGATCGTGTGCGGACACGGCAGGGGCGCAAGCCACAGCACGGCCGTCAAACCGCCACGGACGAAGGCGTTGTCGATGGCGAAGGCGACGCCGGCGGTGCGCTGCCGCATCATCTGCTCGTGCCTCTTCATCCAATCGGCGTGCATCTTGCGCTGGTTGGCATTGCTGCGCAGCCAGCGCGTGGCGTCGATGATCACCGCCCAGCGCTTGCCTAGTTGCCGGCGGTTGCGCTCGATCACGACGTCCATCGCCTCGAGGTGAGCCTTGTACTGCGCGTCGGTGGCCTGCCCATAGAAAGTGACCAGCAGCACATTGCCGAGGTCTTTGACGACGATCGGCTCCGACGAAGTTACGGAAGTCTTGTCGATCGCTTCAGGCATCGATCAAGGGTAGCCGAGCGGGCTTTCGTTCGTCAGCGGCCTAGTCGCTCGATCGTGCTTCTACCACGTGGTGTGTGATTGGGCTGCCAAGAGGTCTGGTGCGAGGCGTGCGGTGGGCGCCCGGCCGACCATGTCTTCGCTGCTGTGAGCAGGTGAGTGAAGGGACGTCCTCGTCGTGTACATGCACCCAAACGAGGCGCACGCCTTACCGTGACCCAATGCAACACAGGGTGTCGTATGCCGAAGTGGCCTGAATCGATGACCGCGCAGCGCCGAGCTCATGCCGATCTGCGAGATGCTGAGTGGCTGCAGGATTCTCACGAGCGACCTCTGGAAGGAAGGCGCGTGCCTGCGCCGCCGGGCTGGGTGCCAGGGGACAGTAGGCCCCCTGTGTCCGATGCCGGGCGCTACGCCTGGATCGCTCGGTCTGCTCAGCCAGAGGGCCCCGGGATGGAGCCGGATGTGACCTCGGCGTTTGTCCCGGCTAGGCCCGCCCGCACGGCGCGCGACGAGGACAGCACGACGCGGGTGTACCACCGTAACCCGAGCCCACTTCCCTCCATCGAGATTGAGTTGACGGACCTGGGTGAGGAAGATCCGTCGGTCACGGCCAAGATCCCGGCGGCCGAGCTCAGATCGCTGTTGTCGCATTCGAAGGCCCCAGCCGCGTCGCAGGCCGAGCCCACCTCTCCGGCGGAGGCTCGAGCGGTCGATGGCGGCGCCGATGCGATCACGCTCGGCGAGCTCGAAGACTTTCGAAAGCAACTCGTCTCGACGCATCCGCCTGCCGAGGCGCCTGCGGGCGCCCTGTCCGAGCCTGCGCCGTCGATGTCGAGCGCGGCTGAGATCGAGGCTGCGCAAGAGCCAGCGCTCACCGTCGATGTCGAGCCAGAGATCGTGATCGAGCCCGAGTCGGTGCCCGCGTACGCGCTCGCACGAGTCGACATCGCGTGCGCGCCCGTTCCTTCGCCCGCGGCCCGTGCGCTGGCGGTGCTGCGCGTGATCCGGGGTGCGCTTTTTGGCTGGGTCAGGCGCCTGTTCCTGGCGGCCAGCGCGACTACCCGGCGCAGTGCGTAAGCGCATTACGTTGCCTCACAGGCCACAATGGGTGAAAAATTCTGTTGCCGTAACTATTGAAAAGGGTTCAAGAAGTCGCTCGAACCGGCGCACGAAGTTTTGACGCGTCGATCGAAAAGCGTTGATTCGCGCGTATTCGCTGCATATTTTCGTCTGCCTTGAACAAAGGCATCCGACCTCGAAGTTGGATGGGGCGAGGCAGCGCATGGAACGACGTACGCGTGGGGTAGCGCGTTTCGGGCCGGTGCTGGTGTGGGCGGCGTGCGTGCTGGGCACGGGCTGCGACACCAGTGGGGCACCCGAGCGTGAGGTGCAATCTTCGGATCCGATCGGGGCTGAGGCAGGGGACGACGCGGGCCCGGCGCTGGGCGGCGGCGCGGCCGATGCGTCCGACACGGGGACTCCTGCGACCCCGGACGCGGGCGCTGCGCAAGAGGGTGATGCTGGCGCGGACGCGCCGGAGGACGGCGGGGTAGCCGAGCTCGATGCCGGGCCGCCGCAGCAAGTGCCCCAGCCACGCCGCATCGTGGCACTCGAGACGCACGTACCCACGGAAGTGCGCGCTGGCCAGACGTTCACGGCCGAGTGTCTCGCCATCGACGATCTCGGCGAGGCAGAGCTCCTCGAGCCCGCCCGCTTTCAGACCCGCGTCAGCCCCCAGGAAGCGGTTGAGGTCGATGCGACCTTCTCCGTGCTCGCGCGCCAAGCGACCACGCTCGAGGTGTGGTGCCAGTCGCCCGAGCTTGCCTTGATCGACGAGACCCCGGCCACCGTGCGCGTCTTGCCCGGCGAGCCCGCGTTGGTGGAGACGCTGGTCGGCACCCACGTACTGACCGCTGGCGACGCCCTCGACGTTTTCTGCCGCGCCTACGATGCCTATCGTAATCCGGTGGAGGTCACGCCCGGGCTGCGCGTGTTGCCTTCGGATGGCGGGTTCGTCAGCGATGGGCGCCTGACCTTTACCCGAGCCGGCGTCTATCACGTGGGCTGCGAAGTCGCGGGGGCAGCGCCCGACATGGTTGCGGTCGAAGTGCGTCCCGGTGCGGCCGTCGCCCTTGCTATCGCACGCGTGCCCGACGAGCACGTCTACCCGCTTTTCGCCGTCGTGCAGCTCGCTCCACAGGCCACCGACGCCTACGGCAACCTCGTGCCCTCGGCCCGCGTCGCCCTGCACTCAGACCCACCCGCCGCCGCGATCGGCCAGACCCGTCTGCGCTTCGCGAACGAGGGAACGTTCACCGTGGTGGCGACGTTGGTTGATGATCCAACGGTTAGCGTCAGCACGGAGATCACCGTGAACGGCGTGGGCCCGGAGATCGTGTGCGGCACCGCCGATGCGACGCTGCGCGACGGAAGCATGGTGCGCATGCCCGCGAACGGTCGCCTGACGTTCGAGGGCTCGGTGGCCGATGCGAACCAGGTGCAATCGGTGCGCGTCAACGGCGTGGCCGTCACGCTGGACGCCGAAGGGCGCTTCGCCGTGCCCCTCGACGCGCGCTTCGGAATGAACTTCGTGGACATCGTGGCGGTGGACGGCTTTGACGTCGAGAGCACCCGCGTGTGCTCGTTCCTCGCAGCGGGCCGCTTTCAGCCAGCGCAAGACCTTCTGGGCGGCGCGGTCACGCTGTCGCTCGCCCAGGCCGCGCTCGACGACCGCAATGCCCAGGGCGAGATCAACAGCCTCAACGATCTGCTCCACGCGGCCATCAATGCTCGCGCCCTTCGTGACGAGCTGCACGCGGCGCTGCTCGCGGAAAACCCCGTCAAGCCGAGTAGCTGCGACCAGAAGGTGCTCGGCGTGTGCGTGTTCCGGACCGAGATCACCTACCTCGACTCGGAGCTCCGCGGTCCGAACAGCACCAGCCTGACGCTGATCCCCTCCGGAGTACGGGCGCGCGTGGTGATGAACGACGTGCGCCTCAAGCTACGTGTGAAAGGCACGCTCACCAGTACAGGATGGGCCAAGTTTGATCGGATCGCCGTCGACGTCGACTTCGACGCCAAGCTCGTGGCGGGCAAGCCCTCGATTCGCGTGAGACCCGACAGCGTCAACGTGACCGTCGAAGGCATCAGCACCGATTTCGGCGGAGTCTCGGGCTTCTTCCTCGACATCGTTCTGTCGATCGCCAAGGGCACGCTGCGCGACGCCGTGCGCAACCTGGTGCGCGACTGGGTGCGCGACAACTTCAATCAGATCCTCGATGGCGTGCTCGGTGGCCTCGACATCGCGAGCCTGGGCAGCAGCTTCAGCATCAAGAGCCTCGACGGATCGAGGGACATTCGGGTCAACTTCGGTCTGGGCTTTTCGAGCCTGGACGTCACGCCCAGTCGCATGCGCTTTGGGATCGCGACGCGCTTCACCTCCGTGCCCATTCTCGGTGCGGGCTCGTTGGGTGTGGCGATTCCAGACGGCGGCACGCTGCGCGAGCGAGACGGCACCACGCCGGCTGAGCTTGCGGTCCAGGTTGGCTTGCTCAACCAGGCCCTGCACGCGTTGTGGCGCGCCGGCCTGTTCGAGGGCAACCTGGCTCGCGTCATGGGCGGGGGGCCGGCCGTCGACGGTCTGCAGATCATCGTCTCGGCACAGCTGCCGCCCGTGGCTCACCTGCGCGCGGACGGTCGGGCCGAGCTCGGCCTCGGAGCCTTGCAGGTGTCCCTCGTGTATCCGGGGCTCTGGGATGAGCCCATCGCCGTGAGCCTGGGCGCGCGCGCGACCATGCGGGCACAGCTCGCGGGTGACGATCTGAGCTTCTCGGATCTTTCGGTGGAGGAGCTGCTGTTCTCACCCCTGAGTGCCCCGCTCGACACCGAGTCGCGTGAGGTGCTCGAGGAAGTGCTGCTCTCGCTGGTGCAGGGCCTCGTGAGCAGCGCGCTCAACGACGCGATCCCTGCCTTGCCGATCCCGAGCTTTGCGCTGCCCGCCGCCCTGGCCGAGTTCGGGCTGCCCGCGGGCGCACGCCTCGGCCTCACCAACTCCTCACTTGCAGTGCGGCCGCCTCACTTCGTGTTGCGAAGCGGCTTTGGAATCGGAGGCAGGCCATGATGGGGTCAAGCAAACGCTGGTTTTTGGGCCTACTCATGCTTTGCGGCTGCGTCGCCGGGCAGAGCGGCGAGCGTAGCGACCACGTCGACCCCGGTGCCCCTGAGGGTGCTTCGGCATCCGTCGAATCGACCGTCTGGTTCCCCGAGCCCGAGCGCGCCCTCGCCCCAGAGCTCTTCTACACGCCGCCCACGGCGGTGACCCTCGAGCTCGGCCTCGCGCCGGCTCGTCCTTACTATCAGCCTGGACAGGTGCTGCAGCTCGAGCCGGTGGCGCGCGATGCGAAAGGCGCGCGCGTGCTCGGTATCCGCTTCGAGTACACGGTGTCGCGGGCGGATGCCGTGGCGCGGTTTCACGGCATGCCGGGGCGCTACGAGCTGCTCGAGGAGGGGATCCTGACCTTCGAGGTGTGTGCTCGCGCGGGCCTGTGCGCCTCACGCAGCGTGATCGTGGACGCCGGCTCGCCGCTTCTGGTGTTGGAAGAGCCAGCAAGCGGTGCCCAGCTCGGCGCCGACGGAAGCGACGCGATCGTCGTCAGGGGCAGCGTCGCTGACTTCCGCGACAGTCGCGTGTGGGTGCTTGGAGAGCCCGTCGAAGTGGACGAGCTCGGCCGCTTCGCCACGTCGGTGCCCGCCGCCTTCGGCGTCAATCACATCTTCGTCAGCGCGAGCGATGGGGTCTCCGAGCAAGCCCAGGTGCGGCGCGACGTGTTGTGGGCACCTGCGTATCTTCCCACTGGCAACCTGGAGGTGGAACAAGGCATCGCGAGCGCGCTGCCGGACGCGGCGCTCTTGTCGCTGGGGCGGAGCTTCTTCGATGACGGCACTGCGGTCGACAGCAACGCCGCGCCGCGCAGCGAGGATGTGGCCGATCTCGTGGCATTGGTGATCGCGCGCTCCGAGCTCGAGTCGCAGCTCCCTGACCCTCTCGTCGACGCCGGCGATACGCTGCGGCTCAGCGTCACCGACGTGCGCCCCGAGGAGGTGAGCGTCGATCTCGACGTGCTCGACGGAGCGCTCGAGCTGTTCGTGCGCGTCTCGCGCCTCGAAGTCGACACCGAGGGCGGGATGGATCTCCAAGGCACGACGGTGAGCCTCGACGGCGGGCTCACGGCCACCTTGTCGGTGCTCGCGCAGCTCAGCTTGCGCATCGATCCGCAAACCGGGGTCGAGGTAGAGCTGTCCGAGTTCCACACCTTGCTCGAGTCGGCGAGCAGCCGCTTCGTGGCGAGCGAAGCGAACGCGGTATTCCGACTCGCCGAGAGCTCCTTGCGATCGAGGTTGGAGCAAGCCTTGTCTGG